>JAAYCQ010000182.1 GCA_012729715.1 Syntrophomonadaceae bacterium | reverse complement strand
TCAATAAGTTTAATACATCATTAGTTTTAAAACCACCTGAAAAGATGTTTTCACCAGCTTGCGAGTCTGGTAACCTGATACGATAAATGGAATATACCTCAAGCTAGGCATAGCTTTTTTATTTTGTACATATGCTAAATGCTGGAGGTGTTGTGGTTATGCATCTGTCATTTCAGCGCAACCTTGGCGTAGTAGATCGGGTTATACGTATTGCAGGTGGTATTGTTTTAGCTTATTTAGCCATCTTTTATCCCCTAATTGTAAGTAGTACGGTAAGAATCATATTAGGTGTGTTTGGCATCTTTATGATAGTCGAAGGGTTTTTAGCATACTGACTGATCTATGATTTACTAGGTTGGTCAACCTACAAGTCTGGTAATAAGACTTAAGCAAGTGGGGACGGTTCTAATCAAGTGGGGACGGTTGCCTTGCGTCAAAGACGTATGGCAAGAACCGTCCCCACTTGCTCTTTCTATTTCCTGTTCTGAAGTAAGGCAATAAGGGTATCTTTTTGGTTAAGGGCCGGATTGTCGACTACCTGGTCTAGCAGGTATTCCATGGTTTCCCCAATTTCCTTTCCCGGGGGATAACCCAGGGAAAGCAAATCATAGCCGCTTATATCCAGGTCGTGAACGGTTAGGGGTTCCCGGCGGGATAACACTTCAAAGCATTTGTTTCTTATTTTCATAATCCGGTCGGGATCTCTACCGGATAGTTCAGAGCCTTTAATATTAGCCAATTGCAGCTCAAACAAACGGTCAATATTATCCGGCCCTATCCGCCTTATTAACCGTTTTATGCTAAGGTCACTAATGTTTTCGAAATCATTCATATGTTCCTTAATAAGAGCGGTTACCGCTTTTATCGTCTTACGATCAAAGTTAAGTCTACTCAGTATGGTTTGGGCTATTTCGCTGCTGCCGCCGGCGTGACCATAGCAGTGTCCCTCCCCATCTTCATCTATTGTCAGGCAGTTGGGCTTGTCAATATCATGTAAAAGCGCTGCCAGCCTTAAAGTCAGGTTAGGCTCAGTATTATCCAGAACTACCAGGGTATGTTCAAAAACATCTTTATCGTGATACGAACTGCGGGTATCAAAACCCACAGTGGGTATAAGCTCAGGTATAAGCCGCTCCAGCAACCCCAGTTCCAGCAACCTGCGTATACCTCGGGAAGGTTGCTCACTTAAGAGTATCTGGATAAATTCGTTACGAATCCTTTCTGAACCAGTTTCAGGAATACTACCCTTTAAATCTTTTATAGCCTGTAATAATTCCGCCTCAATATTGAATTCTAACTGGGATTCAAATCGTATTGCTCGCAGGATTCGGGCACTATCCTCCTGCATTTGTTCAAACGGATTTCTTGCACAGCGGATTAAGCGGTTCTTAATATCTTCCACTCCATTGTACGGATCTACTAATCCCTCCTGTTCACTGTAGGCAATGGAATCCATAGTAAAATCCTTATATAACAAATCCTCATTAATATCATCGGCAAATCGCCTTTCCTCACCGGTACGGAAAGTATTTACCTGGTAGCTCTCCCCTCTAAAAAGAACCGTAACTATTCCGTAATCCTGTATCGAAGGAATGGTGGAAAAGCCTTCTTTTTCATCAAAAATGATTACTATGTCATTAGGCAGGGCATTGGTAGTAATATCCCAACTTATAGGTTCTTTTCCCAGCAGGTAATCCC
>JAAYCQ010000181.1 GCA_012729715.1 Syntrophomonadaceae bacterium | reverse complement strand
TTCACCATCCCTTCTGCCAATTCTTTAAGCTGTACATAATATGCACTGTTTAAATCGATGAAAGGTTTTACCCCTTTATCAAATGCTGTCTGCACATGTTTCAGATTGCGGGTCTTTTTCCCCAGCGCAGCCCCCTTTAACCGATTAAGCTCATCTTCAGGATATTCTTCGCTAATTAAGTATCCTCTGGCCAACGCTTGATTAAAAAGTTCCTGTCCTTTTGGGGTACGGATAATTACCGTATTCCAGCCTTCTTGCGGTTCAAATGCTCCAACTGAGATATCTGCTAATTCCGAAGTCATATCCAAACAGTAATTACAGCCGGCCTTGCTGAATTTTTTAACTATATCAATCGGCAACTCGTGTACTCCCTTATCAGTCGTCACCTCAAAACCATGCCGGGGAATAGCCAGGCGTAAAATCTCTTCCCCGGGGAACTCTTTTTGTAGATAATCCCTAAAAGCCCATCCTAAAGACCACATACAAAACAAGCCTATACTGATTACTTCCATTTTCGGTTTTTGCGGCGGACTATTGTAGTCAAGCTTACGCAGTGCCTGGATTTGGCAGGGACGACCAACTACCGCCAATTTCTGCACATTATTGCTCTGGGCTGCAATGATTTTACGCATGCCGGGTGAAGCTAGAAAACGAGAACCGGCTGCTTTTTGAATATCATCAACTTCGGATGACAAAAATGGCTCCGGAGTAACATGGTCATCGGCGCCAGTTAGCAAAATAGTTTCTGCCAATTCATATTCCAATATGGTTTTTGCCAGATAACTGACCGTACCTCCATCCTGCTGTCCCTGAATACCTTGTGCAGCCTTAACTTTATAGGCTTTTAAATGAGGCCCAATGGCCAAATCTTGTGGTATATCCGGCAAATACTTTTCGCTTATCGCCTCCCAGTCTGTGAAAGTACGCGGACAAACTGAATAACAACGCCCATCAGAAACGTTACAATCAAAACGGAAAACCAGATGGTCTTCAATGTTAGCGATATATGGACACCAATCAAGACAGGCGCCACACAGAGCACATGTAGAGCTAGCTAATACTTCATTTTTTAGCTCCATTCCTCCAGACATTTAACCCCCTCCTCACTATGACCAGCAATTAGACTATCGCCACCTCAGCAGAAAATAACCCTCCCTCCACAATACGTACGGCTGTACTGAACGTCGTTCATAAATATTTATATGTTTCGGGACAGTAATCTAACAATCCTTCTTTTCTGGAAATTATGCCAATATGTCTCATATTACGTTAAAGTTATTACCTAAAACAAAAAAATATATTAAGACGAATCCTTTATAATCCGAGAGTTTTGCATAATTCAATATTCCTTATATGTCACTCTGAGCGATAGCGAAGAGGCTTAGATCCTTCGGCTTTGCCTCAGGATGACAACCGTAAATTACCACCGCAATTTATCAGAAACACTAATTATGCAAAATCCTCAATCCCTATACTTGCGTATATTATTAAAGGCTCAACTACCAGTTAAAACTGATGGTTGAGCCTTCTTAAGCGAACCAAAATGGTTATGTGTGCTCCTCTCATATGCAGGGTTAATCGGTCTTAAGGTCCAATACTTTTTGATAATAATCCCTTAATATGCTATGACCGTAGGTATCGCAATTGGCAACTGCTTCATCAATACTTTCATATTTTTTTCGGTCATAACCGGGGAAAGCCCATCTCCCCCCCAGGTCTATCCAGAGCGGGGCAATACCCCGGGTGGGCTTGACAAAGCGAGGATCTACCAGAACTTTGCCTGGAGGTAGCGGTTCTTTACAGGCGTAAGCATAGAGATGCTGTATTTGGGCTTCCACTCCTATAGCTGGGCTGGCAAATATGGCACCATGAACTCCGGCTTCATAACGGATTTTGGTGGGATCAGCTCCTAACAGGTCTTCCTCTCCGGTAGCTGCTGCACCAGTAGCTCCCAGGCCACAGTAGTTGTTCTGATAAGGTTGAACTAACCCTCCATATTTCCACCAACCAGTTTCTTTGGCCGCCTGGCAGAAGGCAATGTCTCCCTTAATGCCGTACTGCCTGCCGATTTCCAAATAAAGATCAACCAATTCCAGCGGGGCTGCCGGGTTATTCTTCTGCATAATTGCCAGCAGTTGCTCCCGGCCCATTTTGGCCTCTCCCATTATAGTTTGCTGGTAGTCAATATTACTGACCTGAGGTACATCTTTATCTGTTAACGGCTCATTATCTGCCGGAAGAGTTTGGGGAGGAATGGTTGCATTATTCGCATCTTTAGCCACAATCGGCTCTTCACCAGAATTTTTACTAGAATCTGCATGTTTATCCATTATCGGATTATTATCTATGGCCGATGGGGTAGTAATAATTACCTGGCGATTTTCTCCATCCCAGTCAACCTTCATACCCAGACCTTCCGCAATTACTCGAAATG
Organism: Syntrophomonadaceae bacterium; assembly: GCA_012729715.1. GTDB lineage: Bacteria > Bacillota > Syntrophomonadia > Syntrophomonadales > Syntrophomonadaceae > UBA4844. Next base: position 1,049 of record JAAYCQ010000181.1, on the reverse strand, counting down.
GAACCATAGTCCGGCTGTCCAGGATAAAAGGCAACGGTTCTCCCGGTTCTATTTTAATTTCTTTCCCATCAATAAATATACCTATTCCTCTTGGGGTTAGTGGGCTAGCGCTCCGAGGCAATATACTATCTACCCCAGGAGTATTTATTAGTGCCCTGCGTTCCTTATTTTGCCAGGTAACCTGGTAACCCAACTCTTCACTTATAACTCGCAATGGTACCATAGTCCGATTCTTTATTATAAGGGGTGCGACATCAGACTTAATAGTTTGGCCATCTATATGTATGGTAATAGCCTGCTCCGCTATCAGTGTAGACGGGGTTACTAGAATAAAAACTGCCAATATTAAAAATATCGCCATTATTTGCCATGCTTTACTGCATACTCTAAACAAATCAGACACCTCCATAAAATTTGTATAGCCTTCCTCTCAATTCACCTTTTCTTTATGAAAATCCTGCCATATTATTAATATGATTTTTTTCATACAAAGCTTGCAGTTTTACAGCAATATATATGAAAAAATATCCGAATTAGTGGCAAAACAATTATAAACAAAGTACTTTTTCCCGATTTTAATAGAATATCCTAAAAATATTGTTATAAGCCTTCCCATAAGCAGACAAGTTTTTCAAAACCCGTGATGTATTGTTAACATTAGCCTCTATATCTGGAAATTTCATTATTTTTCGAGAGGGGGAGAAAGGATTGTCAGCAAAGGTAAAATATTATGTATTTATTTTCGTTTTACTTACCCTGGCTATCATAGGCCTAATATGGAAAGAAAATTCCTATCAGGTTTTTTCCCCGGCATGGGTCATACAGGCTACAGTTCCCCTGTTGCTTTGCTTATTAAGTATAATAATCTATCTTACTTTTGTATTAATTAAACTTCGTTCCAGTGAGAAATTTTTATCAGCTAATTGAGACTTTTGCATAATAGCAAAAATCAAGTTCTTTGAAACTACAATATGGTATTAGAGCATAGTAACCGGTTAAATTTTGGTTAATATTGCCTTTATCATCAACAAGGTTAATGGATTTGTCTA
>JAAYCQ010000180.1 GCA_012729715.1 Syntrophomonadaceae bacterium | reverse complement strand
TTTAACAACTGCTTCGATGGTCTGCAGCTTGCAGCCGGCCCGGGGTGGATCCAGTACTACTACATCAAACGACTGATTTAACCGGGTGATTATATCTTCACAGGGACCGACATAGAATCGGGCATTCCGGATACCATTTATAGCTGCATTCTGCTTCGCATCTGTCACCGCTTGCGGATAAAGTTCCACCCCGGTTACCTGAGAAACATGTTGGGCCAGGCTTAAAGCAATGGTGCCGATGCCAGAAAAACCGTCCAGTATCGTTTCCTTACCACTTAGAGCGGCATATTGATGGATTAATTGATACAGTTTCTCGGTCTGCTGGTGATTAACCTGTAAAAAGGCCAGGGGGGATACCCGAAAAGTTAAGCCGCATAATTGTTCTTCTATATAAGGGGCACCCTGCAATGTGTTAATTTTGGAGCCTTGATTGACATGCAGGGACAGGCTAGTGGACAAAGATGAAGCCCAGGCGGATAATGCTTCATTATTGCATTTACCGCTTAGTACCAGGCTCATATGCCCGGTCCAGAATGAACGCCTAAGGCTGAATTCCGTCCCCGGTTGCATCTCCAGGTCGGATAGATTAGCTGCCAGGCTATTTTGGACCTGTTCCATATCCTCATGAATAAGGGTACAGCCACCAAGGGGTATCAGGTCATGACTACCTTCACGGTAAAAACCCATTTGTATTTTGCCATTAACCATGGCGGTATGCCAGACAACTTTGTTGCGGTAGCGGTACGGGTCTTCCATGCCTATGACCGGCAGGACCTCAGCCTCTATTCCCCCTAAACGTTTCAGGGTTTCCTCAACCATATTTCTTTTTAAATCCAGTTCCCGGGCATAATCAATATGCTGGTAGGCACAGCCGCCACAATCATAATAGGCAGGGCAAACCGGTTCTCTGCGGTCAGGTGAGGCAATGTAAATCCGGGCTAACTTCCCCCGGGCGAAGCGTTTATGCTCTTGCACAATTTCTACCTCAACCTCTTCACCAGGGATAGCATACGGGATAAAGGTTGCTTTACCATTTATACGAGCTACACCCTCTCCGCGGTGGCTGATACCTTCGATTCTTGCCTGCATCAGGCTGTCCTCCTTTTAAAAACACAGATAACAAAGTTTTCTTGAATCTCCCCTTCTAGTTATAAACTTGCAGGCCCAGGGCGAACACACGGGTTCGCCCCTACAGATTCCCGTCTCCCTGTTCGCTTAGGAAAATACATCATGCAATTTTCATCCCTGGTTGCGTATGCCCTTTGGGTATGTGTAGTTGGCAAACCTATGGGGTTAATAGTTATTATCCTGCAAATTAGCCTTTGATGCAAAGGGATGATGGGTTAATCCAAATCCCTTAAAGTAGCCCGGGGGCCTTTTTCAAACAGGCATTCTATGAGTTCGGCTTCGCTGCGGATACCTACTACCCGATGCTCCCCATCAACTATTACCACCAGCAGGTAATGGCTGGGCTGGCTAGAGTCCAGGATGTTTTTTATGAGAGCATTTTCCATACTTACCACCTGGCGCGAAGATAGAAATCCCTTGCGGGCCAGTTCCCCCTTTTTGTGTACTAAAAAACGCATAAAGGCGTAGACTAAAAATTTTGATTCCCTTCGGGCTGCCCAGAATAGAAAAACCCCTAATATGATGAAATTTATACCGGTAAGGTTAACCCAGGTAAGATAAGCTCCTCCCGCAATCATTAAAGTCCCCAGGGTTTCTCCGCTCAAAGCAGCTGCCCAGGTAGCGTTCTTATATCCCCTGTGAGGCGATAATAATGCCCGTAACACCCGCCCACCATCCAGAGGTAAGGCCGGCAATAGGTTTAAACACCCTAATAATAGGTTGACCTTAACCAGCATATCCAGGTTCAGGGGATCCATTTTAAGGGGCAGAAAATAAAAAACCGCTGCCATGGACAGGCTGATAACGGGTCCTGCCAGGGCAACGTATATTTCCTTCTCCGGGTCCAGGCCGGTAAAATCTTCGATTTTGGCCTGCCCTCCAAAGGGAAACAGGTCTATTTCCGCTATTTTTAAGCCCATTATTTTAGCCATAAGGCCGTGGGCGGTTTCGTGTAGCAGCAGTGACCCTAAAATGACTAAAATTTCCCGGGCCAGTCCCAGGTAGACATAAGTTAGACATAGTAGTAAAAATAAGGGGTTTACTTTTACCTGAACACCAGATATTTTACCCAGTCGCATTATTCAAAAAGATAGTTAACATTAAGGGGTCCATCCTGGTTTCTCATCTCCAAATACAGGCTGCTGCCGGACTTACCCAGGGTGTCATTTAGATTTACCATACTCTTTTCTTCTACCAGCACTTCTTTAAGGCCACTATATAGGGTATAAATCTGGTCATCATGCCGTAATAAAACCGTGCGTCCCTTGTCATCCCTGGAGATTTTTTCTACTGTTCCCGCCATCACCGGCCTGACCAGGGTATTCTCCTTAACCTTTAAACTGAGTCCAGGATAAAAACTCTGTTCCTGTTCTTCAGGGTTCCAGTACCAGCCATATTTTTGTTCCAATTCCAAATACTCGCAGGGAAGCTGCATGGCAGCATCGCCCGATACCGGAACTAAGGCACCTTTTTCCCGGACATTATGTACAAAGGTAGCTGCCTTTTTTTCTATTTGGTAGTCTTTCATTACATAAGCAATTACCGGTTCTACCACTTCCCGACTGCCATTATTAGATTGCATGGCCAACCCCGCCAGGGTAACTATTACGATTACTATTAACAGACGGGTTTTAAAACTCCCTAACATCCCGCATCACCTCGAATCAAAACTTGTACCCATTTCTATACAATATATAGTTCTCCTGCAGAATTTATGCCATGGATTACAAGTGAATTAAGGCAATAACTACATACTTTTATCAGCCACCTTAACCGCCAAACAAAGGATTTTTACTTCAAGTTGTTCTTTAAATAAAAGTTTTGTATTTGATATTTCGTTCCTGTAATATATAGGTATCAGGGAATTTAAGGGGGGGTTTTTATGAAGACCAGAATAACGGAGTTATTTGGTATTGAGTATCCTATTATATGTGGAGGTATGCTCTGGCTGGCTACTCCTGAACTTTGTGCCGCCATTTCCAATGCTGGAGGTTTGGGCAATATTACCGCATGTAATTATAACAGTGGTGAAGAATTTAGAGCAGCCATCCATAAGGCCAGGGAACTTACCAGTAAACCAATCGGTATTAACATAACCCTGCTTCCTTCCATGCGTTTCACTGAAGAAATTTATGACGACTTTTTTAAGGTCTGTGCCGAGGAAAAGGTAACTGCCATAGAAGTTTCCGGCAAACCAGCAGTCAAATACCTGGATATGTGTCACAAGGCAGGAGTTAAAGTCATGCACAAGGTAGGTGCGGTAAGACATGCCTTAAATATTGAACGCTGGGGTTATGATGCCGTTATTGCCGCCGGTATTGAAGAAGGTGGTCATCCTCTGAATGACGATGTTGCCACCATGGTTTTGCTGCCTCGTATTGCTGAAAGTGTTAAGATTCCGGTGATATCTACCGGCGGTATAGTTGACGGGCGCAGCCTGGCAGCGGCCTTGAGCCTGGGAGCCGAAGGTGTATTGATGGCTACCCGCTTTATTGCTACCAAAGAATGTCAGGTTCATCCCCGCATCTGGGAAGAGCTTATTAAACGGGAGGAACATGAAACCACCTTAATTTGCAAAAGCGTAGGGCTGCAGGGGCGGGCTCTTAAAAATGACCTTACCCTGCAGATCCTGGATATGGAAGCTAAAGGGGCAAAAATTGAAGAGCTTATTCCCCTGCTGGCGGGACAGCGTTCCCTTGATGCCTGGCAGACAGGCGATGTAGAGAATGCCCCCTTGATGGTGGGTCAGTCCATCGGCCTGGTAAAAGAAGTAACCACTTGCGCGGAACTGATTCAGACCATGGTTGATGATGCTCGGGCTATTCTGGAAAGGAATCTGGCGCGATTTAATTAGAAAATAGACACTGAAGACACTGATAAATATGAATTACACTGAGATCTTTTAAAATATTATTTAATAGAAGTTGATCGATTGGCGGATCGCCAGTTAAGGTGCGAATAAGTTATAGAGGCACACGTAGGGACACGGGACCTGTCCCCTCAACACGCATAAAGTCATTTACAAGGTTCGACACGGAATGCTAGAATAGGGTTTAGATAATAGATGAGTAGAGATGAGATTAGTACAGATTAGATTAGTTGAGCTGGTTGCGGATAACTGGGCCAGGTCAGCACCTTCTGTTGACCCGGCCTTTTGTTTTGTAGCGAGGTGTAAGAATTGGCCAAGCAATTATTACTAGGAAACGAAGCTATCGCCTGGGGAGCAATAGCTGCCGGGGTTAAGGTGGCTACCGCTTATCCGGGGACTCCCTCTACGGAAATCTTTAGCACCCTGGCCGCTCAGGCCAAACATTACGGTTTTCATGCCGAGTGGTGTGTAAATGAAAAGGTAGCTTTAGAAGTTGCCTATGGGTCTGCCATTAGTGGTGCACGGACTCTGGTAACTATGAAACAGGTAGGACTTAATGTAGCTGCTGATCCCCTTCTTTCCGGTACTTACCTGGGGGTAAAAGGGGGACTGGTTCTGGTTGTTGCTGATGACCCGGGACCGCACAGCTCTCAAACTGAGCAGGATACCCGGCAGTTTGCCGGCTTTGCCAAGGTTCCGGTACTGGACCCCTCTGATCCACAGGAAGCTATGGAAATGGTAATCGAAGCCTTTGATATATCGGAAAAGTATCACCTGCCGGTAATACTACGCCCTACTACCAGAGTATGCCATGTGGGGCAGGATGTAGAGCTGCCTGAAATTACTTCAAGAAATTCGGAAGTTCGTTTTGAAAAAGGTGGAGACTGGGTTATTTTCCCCAGTGTTTCTCTGCGTAAACACGGTGAGTTATTGGAAAGCTTGAAAGCCCTGGGTCAGGAATTTTCCACCTCCCGCTTTAATTATCGGGAAGGTCAGGGCGAGTACGCTATCGCCTGTTCCGGGGTAAGTTACCATTATGTAAAAGAAGCTTTGCATCGGCTTAATATAATAGATAATACGGAAATTTTAAAAATATCAACCCCTTATCCCTTTCCCGAAGAACTGGCTGCCCAATATCTGAAAAAGCATGAGCGCTTGCTGGTGATTGAGGAACAGGACCCAGTTCTGGAGGATGCCATGCTAAGGCTGGCAGGTAAAATCGGCCTGCACCTGCATTTAAGCGGTAAACATGATGCTATGGTACCAGGTACCGGCGAATTAAATGTAGATCTGGTAACAAGAGCAATTGCCAACTGGTCCGGAAACAACATAAAAACCAGGCAAGTTCCAGCAAAACCTGAATTACCTTTACGCCGGCCTATTCTCTGTGCCGGTTGCCCCCACCGGGCATCTTTTTACGCCATTCGCAAAGCGGCGGGTAAAAAATCGGATACCGTTTTTACCGGCGATATTGGCTGCTACACTCTGGGTATGATGCCGCCTCTATCAGCAGTGGATACCTGCCTGTGTATGGGTGCAGCTATAACCCAGGCTCAAGGTATTGGCAGAGCCGAACCGGGTCGCCAAACTATTGCCGTTTTAGGAGATTCAACCTTTTTTCATAGCGGCATTACCGGGGTTATTAACGCTGTTTATAATCAATATCCCCTTACCCTGGTAATACTGGATAACAGCACTACCGCCATGACCGGTTTTCAGCCTCACCCGGGAACCGGACAAACTGCTACCGGGGAGATAGTAGCAGCAATTGACCTGCAAAAAGTTCTGGAAGGCTGTGGCCTAACATTTATAAAAACCGTTGATCCGGTAAATCTAAAAGAAGCGGTAGCAGCAATTAAAGAGGCCCTGGCCTATGATGGTCCGGCAGTAATTATAATGAAGAGAGCCTGTATTAACCTGCCCGAAGTTAAAGGTTTAGCCCCGGTTGTTATTAATATAGAGAAATGTAAGGACTGCGGCCTCTGTGTTACCGAAATCGGCTGCCCCGCCCTGGTAATGGAAACCGGGCAGAAACCCCAGGTTCTGGAAAGCTGTGCCGGCTGCGGGCTATGCATAGAAGTATGCCCCTTTGACGCTATACAAGGAGGGGATTACTAATGGATATAATTATGTGTGGAGTAGGCGGACAGGGAACAGTACTAACCTCCCGAGTAGTAGGCGAAGCTGCCATAAAACAAGGCTATGAGGTTCGCACCTCAGAGATTATCGGTATGGCCCAGCGGGAAGGGCCGGTGGTATCGCAGGTGAGAATTGGAACAAAACTGCATGGCCCTTTAATTCCTGACATTTCCGCTGACTATCTCTTAGGCTTTGAACTGGCAGAAGCCGTACGTAATCTGGATAAACTGAATGGAAAAGGCCGTGCCCTGGTAAACACTCACATGGTAGTACCGCCGACGGTATACCTGGGAATATCTAATTACCCTGAGGAACAGCTTATTGATTATTTAAAAGAACAGACTTCAGGATTAATCTTAATAAATGCTAATGAACTGGCCGCACAGGCGGGTAGTTCTAAAGCTGTCAGTGCGGTTATGCTGGGAGCTTTTGCTACACTATGCCCTGATATTGATGAAACCATGCTGCTAAAAGAACTTCTAGCCCGCTTGCCCGAGCGGGTTCAGGAAATAAACACCCGAGCTTTTAGGCTGGGAAAAGAATTTGTGGAGGGAGAGACGAGATGAGCCAGGTAGCTAAGATTATTGGAGATGAGTATCACCCTGTATTACTTAAGGAAAAACAGTCTATTCTTTTGCGGCGATTAATGGAGCGTTTGCAGGAATACTCCTGTTTCTATCGGAAAAAACTAGAGCAAGCAGGAATTAGCTTTGCTGATATCAAGTCCATTGATGATGTCAAATACCTGCCCTTTACCGAAAAAGAGGAATTACGGCAGGAAGAGGCCCTGGCCTTAATGGCCGCACCGGAAGAGGAAATTATCCGCATTCATTCCACTTCCGGTACTACCGGTAAACCGGTTATTGTTCCCTACACCCGCAAGGACGTGGATGATTGGGCAGTAATGATGGAACGCTGTATGCGCATGGTGGGTCTAGAGAGCAGTGACCGGGTACACATTACTCCCGGTTATGGTCTGTGGACAGCAGGTATCGGATTCCAAACCGGATGCGAACGTCTGGGGGCTATGGCGGTACCCATGGGACCAGGTAATACCGAAAAGCAACTGGCTATGCTGCTTGATATGCAAGCCACCGTACTAATTGGTACAGCCTCCTATGGACTGCTGCTGGCCGAGGAAGCCAAAAAACGCGGCATTGCCGACCAGCTCAAGCTGCGCAAAGCTATTTTTGGTTCCGAACGCTGGGGAGAAAAAATGCGTACCCGCATGGAAGAAATATTAGGACTGGAAACCTATGACATATATGGACTAACGGAAATTTATGGTCCCGGTATCGGTATTGACTGTGATTTGCACTGTGGCATTCATTATTTTCCGGAATATATCTATTGTGAGATAATCGACCCCCAGACTGGGGAGATTTTGCCTCCGGGAGAACTGGGGGAACTAGTTATAACTACCCTGACCAAGGAAGGAATGCCCCTCCTGCGCTACCGTACCCGTGACCTCACCTATCTGGACCCCACCCCCTGCAAGTGCGGCTTGCCCTATCCTCTAATGGGCCGTATACTGGGACGCAGTGATGATACGGTTAAGATAAAGGGAGTTAATGTATATCCGGGGCAGGTGGAAGATGTCATTCGCATGACTCCAGGCTTATCAAGTGAATATCAGATGATAATCGAGCGGGAAGATGGCAAGGACTCGGTCCTGATTCGGGTAGAAGAAGACCCTGAGCGCCATAACCCTAAGGCAGCCCGAGAATTTAAACATAATATTAAGGCTATAATTAATATCATCGCTGATGTGGAGGTTACTCCCTACCAGACTCTACCCCGAAGTGAAAAGAAAAGTAAGCGGGTATATGACCGGCGCAACCTGGACTAAAACATAGCCAAAGAACCCTCTGGAAAATCATCAGGTTACTGGAGGGTCTATTTTTTTGACGCAGAATACGTAGAAAACTTTAGTGTCTAATTAATTCCATTTTCTAATTAAACCCATCATGGCAGGAGACCACAACCGTCGATGAAAATATTTTAGACGCAGAATACAGGGAATATTCGGGAATACACGAAACATTATTAAAAAAACTGCATAAACCCTTTAATAATTTGCGTATTCCGCATCTGTTTAATAGCTATTTTCTTATTAAGCTTCGTTCTTCACTTCGTATTCCACATCGGTATAACCCCGAGGGTGAGATTTTTTAATAAGCTTACGATAAACTCCCTCAGGAATAAATTGTACCGCCAGGTTAATTATGTCCTCCATCAACCCCAGCAAATCTTTGTTCCCATCCCAGTATGACAGCAGGGTTTCTCGGCTGACGCTATCCATTAACCTTTTTAAAACCAGGGATATTAGCAGAATATCATCCAACTGCCCCAGGAAAGGAATCATATCCGGCAGGAAATCCCAGGGGGATAGCACATAAGCTATAGTCCCCAGTAAAAGGGCCCGATCAGTTTTACTGACATTGGAGTCCTGGGCTAAGCGGAAAATAAGTTTTAAGAAATTGGGAATAAACAACAGGCTTTCTTTTAAAGTAGTCATAGCAGCATTTTGGTTCACATCTTTACCCATACTGCACCCCCTCCGATATAGTATGGCTCAATAACTAAAAAACTATTTTTCGGCCTCGGATATTTACACTTAAAATTATGCCTACTGCTATTAAATTAGTTAGCATGGAGCTTCCCCCATAACTTAGAAATGGCAATGGTATTCCGGTAACCGGCATTAATCCAATTGCCATACCAATACTCTCAAAAATATGAAATAGCCACATAGCGGTAATACCCAGTACCACCAGGGTACCGTAAAGCTCTTTGGCATTATAGCTGATGCTAATGGCTCTTATTAGTAAAATTCCATAAAGAATAATTACGAAAGCCGCCCCTAAAAATCCCAGTTCTTCGCCAATAACCGCATATATAAAATCAGTATGATGCTCGGGTAAGAAGTTTAATTGTACCTGGGTCCCGTTAAACAAGCCCTTGCCGGTAAGCCCACCGGAACCAATAGCTACCAGAGACTGAATAGTATTCCACCCTGAACCTCTTCCCCCCTGCCCGTCATTGTATGGATCCAAAAATACTACCAGACGCTTTATCTGGTAATCCTCCAGGGGTAGAGGCAGTCCCAGTTCAACATGGGCCAAAAACAGCAGCGCGACCAAAAGTACAGCTGAAAAAAGTAGGGTGAGAAGAATTTTGGGATTCGCTCCGGCAGCATACATCATTACCAGGGTTATGGCTATGTATACCAATGCAGTGCCCAGGTCAGGCTGCATCATTATCAATATAAAAGGTAGACCCATATAAGCAAAACAGGGCAGCATTTGGGTCAGGGTATCCAGCTCCCCTTTACGGTTATTTAAAAAATCAGCAAATGCCAGTATTAACAGAATTTTAGTAAACTCTGCCGGTTGTACTGCAGGCAGGGGACCGAAACTAATCCATCCGGTAGTTCCCCGTACTTCTTGACCAAATACTAGTACCAAAACTAGCAAGAGAACAGAAAATCCATATAGAAACCAGCTATATCTCTCCAACTCTACATATTCATAGCGCAGGATAATGATAATAGCCAGAATACCCATGGTTATAGCGGCAATCTGTTTTTTTAAGTAAAAATAGGGATCACTGGATATGCTGCTGCTGGCGCTGGCCAGAACGACCAGGCCAAAAACCAGGAGAGTTAAGAGGGTTATAACATAGGTTTTATCTATAAACTTGAGACGCTTTATTTCCAATTCTCGTACCTCCCTGTCCATTATAAGGCTTACGAAAATAAAGTGTCCAGCTTACGATTACCTCTGCGCCAGTTGTTCAAGTTTGGCTTCTATTCTGCCCAGACTTTTTTCAATCCGGCCCATTGTTTTAACCAGCCATATTATGAATATTACGGGAATAGCCATGATAACGATATAAAACAATACTACAAACAATTCCCAGAGGCCAATGCCAATATTCATTTTTTCTATCACCTGCCTTACAACAAAAAACAGTCTGATGAGTTAACTATTTACCCATATATGCTGCAATCCCATCAGCTATGGCCTGAGCGGCCAAATCAAGGAAATATTCCTGTTGTAAGAGCCTTTCTTCTTCAGGGTTGCTGAGAAAGGCTACTTCCACCAGAGCAGAGGGCATGGTGGTATGTTGTAAAACCCAATAGGAATTCTGTTTAACTCCCCGATCGGGACGTTTAAGCTTTGTTACTAATTGGCGTTGCAGGTTTTCGGCCAGGGATTTTCTTTCTTCATACTGCAAAAAGAGCAAATCATTATCCACGGGGGCATAATAATAAGTCTCAGTACCTTGAGCAGCCGGGTTTCCCAGAACAGCGTTAGAATGTATGGAAACAAATAGTACCGGATTAAGCCGGTTGGCAATCTCACTGATCTCATCTCGAGCTGAAGTTAATTCCAGGTATATATCCGTAGTACGAGTATATTCCACCTCGATACCTTTCTGTCGCAACAGTTCACCTGCTTTTAATGCTATTTTTAGGTTTACATCCTTTTCATTGATATTGGCTCCGCGGGCTCCGGTGTCCTTACCACCATGACCCGGGTCCAGGACTACAAGGTTTTCACGCCGAGCCTTGATTTGCCCCTGGCCTACCAGCAATATGTTAATATCACGGCCATCAGTATTCTTACCTACCGTATATTTACCCAGGTCATCGTTGGTAGTTATCCTTATTATAGTAGTACGGTTTCCCCCTACCATCTCCTCTATAAAGGTTACATCCTTAATTAGGGGGCCATTATACTGGTAATCGTTTTGGGCGCTGCCTTTGTGAACTCCTTCCAACCGAACCTCAATAACCTCCCCACTCTTGCTTCTGCTGTATGACGCCGGGGTAAGGGTTTTTATAATCAGGCGCTCACCGCTGCTGCCCATGCTTTTTTGCTGTACATCCCAGATAGTATTGGGAATAATGAAAACCTCACGTTTACCGCCTTCCTCACTGGCAGTCTGGTATTGGGTATTACAAGGAAACTCTATTTCCACGGTAGTATTATCTCCTACATTCCGGGCTTTGGCCTTGATTTCACCACTGCCCAGGGATTGCTTAACCAGATTAAGCCCCTCAATCTGACGGCCTTTAAACTCATAGATTACTTTACCGCTGCTCTCCCTGATATCAGCATCCAGTTTGGCACCAGATTCCATAACTATTTGTAAACCGTCATCATCTGTAGTAAGAGATAGCCATATTACTCCTGGCCCAGGTTTCTCCGGTTTGGGTGGGGGTTCTGGTTTTGGCTCTTCGATGGGGTCTTCTGAGGGTAAAGGTTCGTTCCCGTCCTCCTGCAGGTCAATTAACCATCCTGCTACCCAGGCGGTACGTCCACCGCGGCTAACTTGATACCAACCGTCTCTCTGAGCTAGAATAGCCAGTTTTTCGCCCTGGCCGGCGCTGTCAATAGCATCATAAGAGATAGCAGGACCACTGCGCAGATTAGTATTGTTATCACGTATTACCAGACTGCTGGCACGGCTACCGCTGCTGGTAGGGCTAGTAATAGTAGCAATACGATTACGGTTATCCCATTCCACTTTGCCCCCAAAGGCTTCACCTACAAAGCGCAAAGGAGCCAGGGTACGGCCATTTTTAATTTTAGCCGCTACCTCCAGGGACCAAACTTGCCCATTTACAGTAGGACTGGTGGAACCAATAGGTAAAACTACCGTGGTAGTACCCTTGATCGAAGTAGCGGTACGGGTGTTGTTATCCCAGCTTACACTGGCTCCCATAGCTTCAAATATGGCTCTAAGAGGTACCAGGGTTCTGCCGTTTTCTATAATCGGGGGTACTTCAAAGGTTAATTGGCGACCATCCAGAATTACAAGCGGTGTACCGGCAGGATTACTATTAGGTGTTGCCTGGGTAGGAACAATGGCAGGGTTACTATTAGGTGTTGCCATGGCAGGAACAGCGATGTCGGTGGATTGAACTAGCCATGCAGCTATGTAAGCGCTGGTGCCATCAGCCCGTTTTATTTTATACCAATCGCCTTCCTGACCTATAACGGTAAGAACATCACCTTCGAAAACGCTCCCCATTTGGTCGAAATTACTGCCCGGACCGCTTCGCAGGTTGACGGTACCAGAAATAACTTCTACCTGGCTAACCGCTGTAGAAGCAGGCGGAACTGGCAGGCTGGGGATAGGTGCTGGTGCCGGTTCTGGTTCTGGTGCCGGTGCTGGTACTGGTACTGGTGCAGGAACAGGAACGGCTTTTTCAGTTTTTTCGGTAAATGTCGCTTTTATATATGCCTGTAGACCAGCAGAGGTTTTGACCTGATACCAGTCGCCTTTTATGTCTAACAGGGTAAGGATTTCCCCCTGGTTGGCCGAGCCTACGATATCATAATTGGTACCAGGACCAGAGCGCAGATTTACTCCGTTGGCGATAACTTGCAACTGATATTCTTTTTGCAGATTAATAAGGTCGTTACGTACCCAACCATTTAATTGCTCGGTTTTTATCTGGTACCAGTTCTTTTCGCTGCCCACTATTTCCACCTGAGTTCCCTGATTAAGCATACCCAGGACATCATAAGTGGTATCGGGACCGGACCTAATGTTTACGTAATTATTGTTTATGATACCGGTGCCAGCAGTAGCACTAAGCAGGAATGAAAAGAAAAACAAGTTTAACAGGATAACCAGAAGCCAGATCCGAGAGTTATTCTGCATGTTATCACCCTTTAGTTTTTTGGTTTTTGTAAATGTGTATATAAGCTTCGACATTATATAAAATTACTCCTCCAATAGCTGGTTTGCTTTTGTCTATAATACACCATTTTAGGGGCTATACTTGCAATAAAGGTAAATTTTTCTGCCAAATAAAATAAAAAAAAGCGGTATTCGGTTCTAAACCAAATACCGCTTTTAATCTAAGTTTAATTATCTTCCTCCAGGATAAAACGCCAGGCGCAAAACCACTCATCAGGATGCTCATCCGGCGGACAACCAACACATTCAGTACGAATGCGTTCATCTATAGTCCAGGCAAAACGGCTATACTCCACTAAAC
>JAAYCQ010000179.1 GCA_012729715.1 Syntrophomonadaceae bacterium | reverse complement strand
TCTATCTGGTTTCAAGATGGCAGGCCAGGGGCTTATGTACTGGAGGAGTCCATCTATGACCCGGCCATCGGGAAGGTATTGAGTTTGTTGACGGTGATGTAAATGCGAAGGGGCCGGGGTTGTATCTAACCGCATAGTTGTGCTTTGTGAAAATGAATTTGCCATGAACTGGCTGGAAAATAATAATTCCCAAATTAGCTTTTATGCCAATCCCCAGGATATAAACCTGAAATAGCAAATATCCCAAGCTGACCCGCACGGGTAAAACACCGGGGATTAGCTTTACTCATTTGATCCCTCAGAATCTATAGGATATTTTTCAGGTTTAGTTCTTCTTTTTGGGGAATATGTTCGATCATTAGCTTTAATTCCGAAAGTTGACCTTTGGATAGAGCTTCATTCTGACTGGCTACGTATTCCTTGAATTTGGCTAAAGAAAAATTTATATTGTCCATCTCCTGGTGGTCTAAAAAAACGGGCCACCAGCGTGCTTTCTGCAGCCATATCTTTTCCAGATTTCCAGTCTGCTCTCGAGCATTTTCCCATTCTCCTTCTTCTATAGCATGGCTAACCTGTTCAATTTGCCGGCTTAATTCCCGGGTTGATTCTTGCAGGGAATGATTGCTCCAAAATCCCATGCTTATTATTAAAGCCATGGTTAAGCCCAGAAATGTTAGTATTCTCATCTCTCACAAGACTCCTTTAATTACTATTAACTGAAGATTTAGTCTGATAATACAGCTCGCCCTGGCTGTTCAGGGTGGCAAATAAAACCTCTTGCATATTATTTATTCCTGATTTATTTAGTTCCAGCAGCAGCCAATTTATATCTTTATTGGCTTTTTGTAAATTTTCCGTAAAAACATATCCATCTATGACCAGGGTAATCGGCAGCCCCTCATAAGCAGGGGCAATATTCAAATCAGCAGGTTGAACCGGTCTTTTATTTGATTTTAGGATTACACTTAGCTGACCACTGGTTTCCAAAATCGCATATTCCACATCTGCGACATTGGTGACATTTTTTTCCCGCAGCTGTTCCAGCAAATCATTGATATTATAGCGAATCCTGCGCAATTCTGATTCAACAATAACCGACCTCTCAATCAAAATACTGGGATGACCGCAGATAATACCTCTGGCCTTTTCACTTTTTAAAGTCATATAGGAAAGAAAAACCTCGGCGGTGAACAAAACAAAGATGGGAATAAGCCCGCTAATTATTGGAACTCCGGTATTCTGCATAGGAATAGCTGCCAACTCCGAAATCATAATAATAACAACCAGCTCATAAGGCTGAAGCTGACCAATTTGTCTTTTCCCCATAATACGAAGAAATACCACGATAGTAGTAAATAGAATAATAGTACGTATTATTACCAGAATCATTACATTCTCCTTAATATTGTTCTGATCTTTAAACTGCACATAAGACGGAAGAAGCGACGCAAGAGGGGAGACCAATGGACGCAGATAGCGCAGATTTATTATGATTAACGCTGATTATTTTAATAGGTAACAAGGAAATACAGGTGATACTGGGGGACTGGTATGTTGTGTCATCCCCAATATCATAAGATGACACAATGTACCTGTCCCCCTGTGTCGCCCCGGAGCCGGCTTGCCTGGTTTCTTTGGTGCTTGACCGGGGACAAATGGGACGGTTACCATTGTCCCACCTTAAATATTGGTGTGTGACACTGATAACCGTTTCCTTAGTCCCTTGTATTCAAAAAATCCATGTAAATCCGGACAATCCGTGTTATCCGTGTCTATTTCGTTTCCTATATCCTTGAAAAAAACTGCGCTAATCATAACAACGATCTGCGCAATCTGCGTCCATTCGTTCCCCTTGTTGCGCATTATCGCTTTACTATGCAATCTTTATTAGTTATCTGATATTATTGATAATTTTATGTATTGTTGAAGTTTAATAAACAGCTTTATAATATTATTTCTTTCATTAGTACGAAATAGTTCTAAACGTGTTAAAATATTGCTATAGAATGGCAAATTATGATGGAGGAGGAAGCAGGTATGATTAAATGGAAAGATGAATATAGCCTTGGGGTAGATATCATTGATGAACAGCATCGCAAATTGTTTGAAATTGCCGGCCGCGCTTACGACGTCTTAAAAGACCAGTTTTCAATTGATAAATACGATGATATTATTGCTATTATTGATGAATTAAAGGATTATGCAGTTTATCATTTCGAAACTGAAGAAGAATATATGCAAAGTATTGGTTATAGGAAATTTTTATCCCATAAAGTCATGCATGATGATTTTATTCAAAACATAAACAAGATTGATTTGAGGCAGGTAGATGAGAATCCAGAAAAACATCTGCTGGAAGTGCTTGATTTTATTATTAAATGGATTGATGGGCATATCTTAGGTCAGGATAAAAATTATGTAATGTAGATTATTTTGTTAATTTTGAAAATTCATGATACTTTAGTGTATTATTTTAATAATAATACCTTTTTATTATTATTTTATTTGATTTGTTTTTAGAAATAGGGGAGGTGTTTGTTTTTGGACAATACTAAACAAGATTCGATTCTACTTACTAGCGGAACAAACGAAGTGGAGATTGTAGAGTTTTCTATCAATGACACAATTATGGGGATCAATGTTATTAAGGTTAAGGAAATAATAAACCCTCTGGTTCCAGTTAAAATCCCTAATGCCCATCCCTGTCTGGAAGGCATTATTCAACTGCGCCAGGAAATCATCCCGGTTGTTGATCTAGGAAAATTCTTAGGCTTTAAGCCATCTGCCAACCCTAAGCAGGACAAGTTTATTGTGTCTGAATTTAATCAGGCCAAATATGCATTTCACGTCCATACCGTCTCCAGAATACATCGCATTTCCTGGGGACAGATAGAAAAGCCAGCTGATATTACTCAAACCGATCAAAGTAATCTGATAGGCATCATCAAACTGGACAGCAAAATGATTTTGCTATTGGATTTTGAAAAAATTATGGTAGACATAGCCCCTTCTCTGGCTAACCAGAGTGCTGCAGTAAAAGCCATGGGTAACCGCTCGATTTCATCTAAAAATATTATGATCGCAGAAGATTCCCCTATGCTAAGAAAACTTTTGCAGGAATATCTGCCCCAGATTGGTTACCCCAATTTAAGCTTTTACTCCGATGGTGAGCAGGCTCTGAACTCTCTTCTAAAAATCGCTGAGGAACACGGGAATGATTTCTCCAAGGTGGTTAATATACTCATTACCGATATTGAGATGCCTAAAATGGATGGCCATTATTTGACCAAAACCATTAAGAATCATCCCATATTAAAGGATCTGCCAGTAGTTATATTTTCCTCCCTGATTACCGATGATCTTCGTCATAAAGGAGTATCTGTCGGGGCTGATGAACAGGTGAGCAAACCCGAATACGAGCAATTATCGCATATTATTGACCGGCTGATATTATAGTATTCCCAAATAGCAGGATATTGTCATGTTGTTTGTTATTGCCTTTTATAAACTTAACATCCAAGCCATTCTATTGTATTAATATTTCTTCTAACCTGGTCTGCCTGATAACAGAAATACCTCAAGTCAGCGCATATCAATCAAAACATTTGGATTGCTGATACAAACTCACTTTAATATTCATAAAGATAACCGGCATTCTACGCAGATTCAGCATCATAATCCCATTTTTGTTTCTTATATGTGTTTCACTAATTGTTTCTATGTTTTAAAAGAGAAACAGAAAAATATTTATTAATAAGATATATCTTACTTGCCTATAGGGTCAGGAATAAAAATGAGGAGGAGTATATTTATGAATTTCAATCTGAAGACAATACGGGCAAAAATATTGTTAATGGTAGTAAGTATCATCATTTTTGCCAGCCTTTTATTTTTAGTAGCCAGCTCTTTTATAATGGTAAACAGAACCGAACAACAGGTAAAAAATGAGATCCTAAATACAACTACATCGGTAACTCAATTGCTTGAGAATACTTTAAAGATGAGTATTCGCAACTCGCTGCGCTTTTCTGCTGAACAAAACAAGCAGGTTGCTGAATATTATTATAATCAATATAAAATTGGAGCCATAACCGAGGAGGAAGCCTGGAACAGATTCAAAGAAGTTTTATTCTCCCAAAAAGTCGGCAGTACAGGCTATATGTATGCTGCCAATAGTAAAGGCATTGCCGTTATGCATCCTGTACCGGGGGTTGAAGGTAAAGATTTTAGCGGTATGGAGTTTGTTGAAAATATGAAAGTTAAACCGGTCCAGTTTCAGACTTATATGTGGAAAAACCCCAATGAAACGGTAGAACGAGAAAAGTCTCAGTATTCAGAATATGTTGAAGCCTGGGATCTTATCATAGTTGCAGCAAGTTATACTGAGGAATTCTCAGAAATGCTTGATAAAGAGGCTTTGGTAAAGGTACTCCGTGATGCCAATCTTCGTTTTGCGAAAACAGGTTATATAGCACTTTTTGATCCGGACGGTGTACTGTTATATCATCCCCAACAAGAGTATCAGGGTAAAAACTTAAAAGAACTTATCGGAGAAGATAATACCCAGGCTATGATAGAAAATACCAAAGGTGGATATATTCAATATGATCTGGACGGAAAAACTCGCATTTCGACTACAACTCATCTTCCCAATATGGATCTTTATCTGGTCTCGGTTGTACCGAAGAATGAGCTTTATACCGGATTATCAGGAGTATTTGCATCTATAGGATTCATAGTGATATTATTCCTGTTTTTGGCTATTGCTCTAAGTATCAGGTTGACAAAAAGCATAGTTAAACCTCTGCAGGAACTGGAAGTGCATGCTGCGGTTATGGCTGAACTTGATATTAGTCAGGACCTTCCTGGCCAACTTGTTAATTCCGAAGGAGAAATAGGTTCCTTGGCCAAAGCATTCGAAACATTAAGAGCTGAACTTAGTATGGCTTTAAAGGCTATCAAAGATGTTGCTGACAATACAAACAGCACTTCGGAACAGATGAGTGTAATAATCGGGAATAATGCACGTATTTCAGATGAACTTTCCAAAGCAACTCAAGAGATAGCTGAAGGAGCAGCAACTCAGGCGATTAATACCGAAAGTGGTACTAATGAAATCCTGGAAATGATACGCGTTATGGAAGAAATTAGTGTCATGATAAATGGCCTGGTTTCGCAGATTAATAAAATTGGATTGTTGAAAGATGAAGGAGGTAAATCGGTATTGGAGTTAAAAGGCTCTTCAGAAGGAGCTCGTATTTTAACCACCAGCATGAATACGCTTATACGAAAATTGGAAATAATGGCAAATAATATTGGGGCTATTGTAGACGTAATTAGTGGAATTGCCGACCAGACCAACCTGCTTGCTCTCAATGCTGCGATTGAGGCGGCGCGCGCGGGTGAGCAAGGCCGGGGGTTTGCTGTTGTTGCAGACGAGGTTCGTAAGCTCGCCGAACAATCTGGTAATTCTGCCGGAGAGATTAGCAGGATTATAAATGATCTGTCCAAAGTAGTCACAGAAGTTGTTGCGAGTGTCGATGAGGTTCAAAACATAATGAATGAATTAATCAGTAAGGTTGGTACCACAGAGACTGTTTTTGATAATATGTCAGTTGCAATAGATGACAGCAGTTTGGCAAGTAAGAGTATTAATGACAGGGTCTCTGCCATCTTTGACTCGACCAGACGGACTACGGATCAAATGAGAAAATTATCTGCTATTGCTGAACAAAATGCTGCTGGTGCTGAGGAAAGTGCTGCTTCGGTACAAGAAATCACTCAATCCATGCAGGAAACTGCTAAAATGGCCAATCTATTAAATAATATGGCAAATAAACTAAATGAATTGGCAGGCCGGTTCAGGACCTGATAGAAGAAATAAGGGACAAGGGTAAGACCAGGCTTCTAAAAGAGACCATTCGTCGCCCGTGGCTCCTCAGGATGACATTTATGAGACTTTATCAGTAATCCCGATACATAAGGGGGTTCTCCTGTGTCAATTAAAGATTGACCCAGGAGAACCCCCTTATGTCTACAACTATCAAATAGCTTAATTTTCAGTATAATAGACGAATCCTACGGTTCCCAGGCCAGTATGAAGGCCTATGACCGGTCCGATAGAACAAATATCAACCGGCATACCATAACGTTCCATTAACAGATTTCTTAACATATTGGCCTTTTCCGGAGCATTTA
>JAAYCQ010000178.1 GCA_012729715.1 Syntrophomonadaceae bacterium | reverse complement strand
CCTTACGTCCGACGCCTGACGACTAATACAATCCCCTTACGTCCGACGTCTGACGACTAATACAATCCCCTTACGTCCGACGTCTGACGACCGACGACTATTTAATACTCAATTGCTACCGCATGAGCTATTGCCGGAATAGTACTGCCCTGAAAACTGGTAGTAGGACTCATCAGAGCGCCGGTACCTACTAGCAGCAGCTTTTTAATCTCTGCCTTAATCATTTTCTTTAACAAAGGGCCACAGAGCATGGAAGCACAACAGCCACAACCACTGGCCCCAGCACCAATCTCTTGTTTCTCGTCAAATAGTAATACTCCGCAATCACTGTGGTTGGGCGGGGGGACTACACCTTCTTTGCCAAAAAGCTGGCCCAGAATAG
Source organism: Syntrophomonadaceae bacterium (assembly GCA_012729715.1). Classification (GTDB taxonomy): domain Bacteria; phylum Bacillota; class Syntrophomonadia; order Syntrophomonadales; family Syntrophomonadaceae; genus UBA4844. The sequence continues at coordinate 13,594 of JAAYCQ010000178.1, read as the reverse complement.
CCAATCCTACTTTGCCCAGGTCTCCAGTTACGACTAAATCATAGTAATCAGGTAACAGGTTAAGATCTTGCAGATGCATTTTAATAGTGTCTGCTGCTGCCGGGGCCATGGCACTTCCCATATCATTAACATCGCTTTGCCCCATATCTATTACCCTGCCAATCGTAGCACTGGTAATCCGTGGCCCTGACCCTGATGATTCTAAAACTACAGCACCAGCAGCGGTTGCTGTCCATTGGGAAGTGAGAGGTTTCTGTACTCCCTGCTCGGTTGGAAAACGAAACTGTCTTTCCGCCGAATAGTGGTGACTGCAAGCCGCTGCCAGTACTCGTTCAAAAAAGCCTCCGTCAATCAACATAGAACCGGTTAATAAGGCTTGAACCATGGTTGAACAAGCTCCATACAGTCCCAGGAATGGTATACTCAGTTTTGCCGCAGCAAAATTTGACGTCACCAGTTGATTTAACAGGTCACCTGCCAGTAATAATTCCGCCTCATAAGTCTGCAGGCCAGCTTTATTTAAAGCCAGTTCCACGGTTTGCTTCAGCATTTGGTTTTCGGCTTTTTCCCAGGTTTCCTCCCCCAGCAGATAATCTGGCATTATTAGATCGAAATCATTTCCCCACGGTCCTTCCCCTTCCTTTGGACCCACCATAGAAGCCCATGATGCCAGAATCGGGGGGTTGTCAAATACTACCGTTTGCATACCTTTTTTCTTAGGTCCCGGCATTAAACCACCTCGAAAATCTATTCTTACATAAACAATACTTTTATCAGCCCAATCAGGGTAGAAACGGCAAAACCGAAAACCAGAGTAGGACCAGCAATACTGAAAATACGGGCACCCACTCCAAAAATATAACCTTCGCGCTTAAACTCCATAGCCGATGCCACAATAACATTAGAAAAACCTGTTATAGGAACTATTGAACCTGCCCCTGCAGTTTTCCCCAGTTCATCGTAAACACCAATACCAGTTAGTAATGCTCCCAGAAATATCATAGTTACCGAGGTTATAGAACTGGCATCAGTCTGCCCCATTCCACCGGCCTGTAGGAAATTCAGTATTATCTGGGCCAACATACAGATTAGTCCCCCAACCACAAAAGCCCAAAAACAGTGTTTTAACAGGGGTGGCTTTGGTTTAATCTGTTGTACCAGGCTATTATATTCATCTATTTCTGCCTGTTTTAATTCTTCTGCGTTTGGTATTTTCAAAAAACTCGCCTCCTGTTATTATTGGCATTTCGCACTCTGCTTATGCTATAAATAAAAACAACATCTCCTAAGAGATGTTGTTAGAATGAGCACCATCAAGATTACTCTACATAAGCAATTTTTATGTTGGCTTTATATTCAGTAATCTTATTCTGCTGACAATCTGCCGTCCAGTTATAAACTTCCACGCCGGTTATATTGTTTAAATTCCTTGAAGCTTCACTCACTGCATTTTCTATAGCTTCCTGCCAGCTATTAGGTGATTCACCTACAAATTCAGCAACTTTAACTTGCATATCTAATGCCTCCTTCAAATACTTTCTTATATTTTGAGCTTTGCCCATAACTTTTATGCAATGCAATCGCAAGAGGATAACCCCTGACCTTATGGCACCGATTTCCTGGTAAAAGAATATGATGAAGATGTGAGGGTTTAACAAGGGGTGATTTAGATGCATTACAATGAAGAATCTTCCTTAGAATCGATTACGGTAGATGGTATTACTTTTAATCTATTAGAATCGGAAAGCAATACCCACTATATTGGGCTATCTGGTAATCAAATCATTAAAATTGAAGTTTGCCCTAATGAAATGAAATTACGAACCCTGGATGAAGAGGTGCAAGTTCTAAAATACCTTAATTCTCACAACTGCAAAAGTTGTCCCCGGCTTTTAGCCCATGGAAAACTGGAAGACGGCAGGCCTTATTTTATCGAAGAAAGGATTATCCCCCATAGTCAACCTGTGCTGACAGATATTCTTCTAGCTTTATTTGAGCAAAAACACCTGGGGGTATACCAGGGAGACCTGCATCCGAGGAATATCATATTTGATGGCAAAGTCACCTATCTAGTGGACTATGATCAGGCAATTATGACCGAGGAAATTATAGACATGGACGAAATTGAATTTCTGGACTGGGTTTTAGAACAGGATATACCAGCCTATGTTTTGGAACGTGGAAATTTACAACTACATTTCAGTGAGTTTATACGTTTAATGTCCAAATTACACTATATCGTAAGCCTTAGTGATTAAATCATTAACCAAAAATATCTGCTTACTAAAGTAAAATCACATTTATCAGGGGGTCATTAAATGGGTAACCCGATTATAACTATAGGTGGCAAAAGGTCATATCGGATCAATGCCCATACTCAACCGCAGGCGAACCTGCGCGGAGTATCAATTATAACTTGTACAAAACGCCCTACCTACCTGCAGAACATCCTTAATAACTATTTGCGACAAGATTTTTCTCCTAAAGAATTAATCATTATTATAAATAACAATGCTATTAACCTGGAACACTGGAGGAGGCAAGTAATCCAATATCCATATGTTAAAATACTTAGAATAGATGAGAAAATCGGCCAGGGAGCATGCCTTAATTATGCGGCCAATCAAGCCATCTATGACTATGTGGCCAAATTTGACGATGATGATTATTATGCTCCTGCATATTTAAGTAATGCCGTAGCAGCGCTGGAAAATAGCGGGGCCGGAGTAGTAGGTAAAGCCAGTTGGTTTCTGTACTTCGAAGGCAGCAGGACTTTGGCTCTTTTCGCACCAGGCCGTGAAAACAGCTTTGTAGACAAGGTTACCGGGGCAACTATGGTTATTCAAAAAAACATTGTACAACGTATCCGTTTTCGTAATCTTAATGCAGGTGAAGATGTGCAGTTTTGCCGGGATTGTGTAAGTAATAATATCCGTATTTATTCTACTGACCGCTTCAATTTCGTGGGGATAAGAAGGTTAAATGTCGGCTCCCATACCTGGCAAGATAGTGAAGCCCGGATACTACAAGATTGCCAGATGATTGCCCACATCGATGATTACCATTCAATAGCCAGCAGACCTTGATATGAAAACAGCGAGGTGACACAGGGGGACGTTTTTGGTGTGTCATTCCTTGGAATGACACACCAAAAACGTCCCCCTGTGTCACCAACCGTCCCCCTGTGTTCCTGTTACTCCTGAGGATAAAAGCTTATTCTTTCTTTAGCTTTAGCCTGATAATTGACAACGCTACTTACCGACTGGCCTGCAGCTACTACTATTCTCTTTTTTGTAGCTGTCGGCTCTCTAACCAGTTCAGCAATAAGAGCAAAAAGATTATAGCGATCCATTACCATATTCCTGGCCTCAATTATTCCATCCAATGATGCTTCATAGCGCCCCTCACGGATGCATTCCTGAATCGTTCGGATTGCCCCTTCCCCATCATCAATATTGATTCGGGTATAGGAGCTCCCGGGAAAATAATCTTCCAGGTTAGGACAACCGTAGTAAATAGGATAAGCCCCGGACAGGTAAACGTCGGCTAGTTTTTCCGTCCAATAATGGGGATAGACTGAATTCTCCAGGGCAATATGATATTTGTAGGGGCTGATCGCATCCCATTTATCATCAACCTCACGTATGCCACGTCCGAAAACGTCAATATCCTCGCCAAAGTAATCTTTAAGCCGTCTCACAAAATTAAGCCTTTTTTGATGTCCTTCGGTAAAATCTTTACTGGAAGTAATAACCGACATCAGCTTACTTTTGGGTAAAGTATGCATATCTTTAAAATCATCGTAGTCCCGATTAATAATGCTATGACCATTTTTTATATCTACCAGCACCCTGCCGGTATGCCAGCTAAGTCCGGTCTGGTTCAGTATCAAACGGGGATGAGATATATGACTGTGACAGGTAACCACTCGAGCAAATTGTCGGGTATAGGCAGCCGGATAATCGGTTATAGTGGGAGGTTCTCCGGTGATAAGAATAGTATTTTGCGGGGAGCAATAGGCATTCTCAGGCTGTGATACCCCATTATATACCACCCAATAATCACAATCATCTATCGGGCTATTAATATAAAACTGGCAATCACCCCAAACACCACGGCGTCCGGGAGTCTGGCGTATTATCGGTTCGTAAGTAAAATCGGTACTTAGCTTAACTTTAATCAAATGACAAACCTCCTATGAGGTGACAGGGGACGGTTCCTCTGTCACCTATCCCCGTTGCCTACTTCTCTGTAAACCAGCGATAAGTTGACTCTATTCCCTGTCTGAGGGTTATTTGGGGCTGCCAGCCCAGGGCCTTCAATTTGCTTGTGTCCAATAGTTTACGTGGTGTTCCATCAGGTTTGCTATGGTCATAGACAATCTTACCCTCATAGCCCACGATATTTTTTACCAGAGAGGCCAGATTGGCAATGCTGATATCTTTACCGGTGCCAATATTAATAATCTCCGGTTGGTCATAGTTCTGCATGAGAAATATACAGGCCGAAGCCAGATCGTCAACATGGAGGAACTCCCGCCGGGGCTTACCCGAACCCCAGACTACTACCTGTTTATCCTGCCTGATTTTAGCTTCATGAAATTTTCTAATCAGGGCCGGGAGAACATGGGAAGTATTGAGGTCAAAATTATCTCCCGGTCCATATAAATTAGTGGGCATAACGGAAATATAATTACATCCATATTGCCGATTATAAGCCTGGCACATCTTTATTCCGGCAATCTTGGCTATGGCATAGGCTTCATTAGTTTCTTCCAACCTGCCGTTTAAGAAGTACTCCTCCTTTAATGGCTGGGGTGCAAGACCGGGATATATACAGGAGGAACCCAAAAAAAGAAGTTTCCTAACACCATGATGATAGGCAGCATCAATAACATGGGTCTGAATTAAAAGATTTTCCCGGATAAACTGGGCTGGAAAACTGCGATTAGCTTCTATACCACCTACCCGAGCCGCAGCCAAAAATACATACTGAGGCTCTTCCCGGGCAAATAAGTGGTAGACTGCTTCTTGCTCCAACAGGTCCAGCACTTCCCGGGGAATGGTAATAACGTTCTGATAGCCCTGAGCTTGAAGTTGGCGTAATATGGCTGAACCGACTAACCCCTGGTGCCCAGCCACATAAATTCTGGCCTTTTTATCCATAGGCAATACCTCCTGGGGGACCGAGGTGTCAGAGGAACCGCGTGTGCCCTTCAGGGTATCCCCTGTCACCTTTTATCCATAAGCAATACCTCTGATGCCATTATTGTGGCCGGCATCTAGCAGAATTTTTTCCTGCCGGGCCAGATTAAGGTCGTGTTCCACCATCATTTTAACCAGTTCCTTAAAACTAACCTGGGGGGACCAGCCCAATTTCTCGCGCGCCCGGGAGGCATCTCCTTGAAGATAATCAACTTCACTGGGCCGAAAATAGCGCTGGTCAATAAAAACGTAGTCCTGCCAGGACAGATCTAAATAGGAAAAGCATTCCTCCAAAAACTCCCTTACGGAATAGGATTCTCCGGTGGCAATTACAAAATCCTCGGGCTTATCCTGCTGCAGCATCAACCACATGGCTCGGACGTAATCCCCGGCAAAGCCCCAATCCCTTTTAGCCTCCAGATTCCCCAGATAAAGCTTATCCTGCAGGCCCATTTTAATGCGGGTAGCTGCCCGGCTTATTTTACGAGTAACAAAGGTTTCTCCCCGGCGGGGCGATTCATGGTTAAAAAGAATGCCGCTGGCAACATACATACCATAAGCTTCACAATAGTTTTTAGCATACCAGTAGGCTGCTACCTTGGATACGGCATAGGGACTGCGGGGATAGAAAGGAGTTGACTCGTTTTGCGGAGGAGGAGCAGCCCCAAACATCTCCGAGGAAGCAGCCTGATACATGCGTACATGTTTACCGGAGACTTCCATATAATCCCGCAAAGCCTCCAATAAACGCAGGGTTCCCATGGCTACGGTATCAGCCGTATATTCCGGCTGTTCAAAGGAAACCTTAACATGGGACTGGGCCGCTAAATTATATATCTCATCCGGTTCTACCCGCTGCAATATTCTTCTTAACCCGGTACCGTCAGTTAAATCGCCGTAGTGCAGGTACAGGGGTGGGTTAGATTGATGAGGATCCTGGTAAATATGATCAATACGGTCTGTATTAAAGATTGAAGTCCGGCGTATAATCCCATGCACCTGGTAACCCCGACTAATTAAAAACTCGGCCAAATAAGACCCATCCTGACCAGTTATACCTGTAATCAGAGCTCTTTTAATCTGCGCCGAATCATCGGTTTTCCTAATAATATTACTCATTCCTATCTATCCTTTATATAAATATACCCATAGGTGATAGGTGACGGTCCCTCTGCCACCCCGATGAAAGCAAAAAGAACCGTCCCCCATGCTTATGCTTAGTAAGCCGTAACCGCTTCGCGGAAATCATCCACCTGACCTACTACCTGGCAAAATCTCAAATACTCTTTCTCCTCCACCCGCCAGGTATGGGAATCCGTCTGGGCCCGCCTGATACAAGCAAAATTGTATTTGTTGGTGGAATACATTCTGATTCCCTGCTGGTTGCAATTAAGTTGAAAATCGGTATCTTCTCCCTGGTTGATATGTTTAAACCGTACCCGATTAAATACTCTTTTGTTGATAACCATAGTTGCCCCGGCCAGCATACTGGTAAAGCGCTCTTCATGATCCTGGTGAGCTATAGCCAGGGTGTCGCTGCCTTCAAAATAAACAAATATGCTGCATTTCCCAACAATATCGGCCCCGGTTGCCTTTAATGCATCTACTGCTTGTTGCAGGTAAGGGCCAGCATAATAATCATCATCATCAAATTTGGCAACATAACCATACCTGGCATGTTTAACCCCGAAATTAAGGCATTCTCCCAGCGTAGCTGATTCATCCAATTGATATACCCTTACATTAGGATAAGACTGACTCCATGCTTCCCATTCACCCAGATTGGCAGCATTATTGTTAAGTATGACAAGTAATTCGACTGGACCGTAATACTGACGCATATAATTTGCTATAATCCTTTCCCGGTATTCCGGCCGGTTGGTACAGGTTATAACTGATACCCCTTCCACAAACTGCTTATCGTTCTTCCACTGTCGCAGTGGTGCTCTGGTTCTCACCTGGGACTGCATGTTGTTTCCGTATACCAGATTAACTGGTTTAGTCCGTGTTACCTTTATTTCCACCATGCTGGTATCCTCCCGTTCTTACTGAGATAAGATAGCCATTCGAACAAGAACACTTGCGTAAATTCAATCTTAATATCCATAATATGAGAAAATTCCAACTACTGTGACTGCTGCAGGTTTGAAAAAGCTGAAAGCTCATCATCTGGTAAGTTCACAAAAAAAAACAGGCCACCTGGCCTGTTTTTTCTAAGCAACCGTATTGTACTATTCTAAAATCTGTTTTAATTTGTTAATTGCCCGTTTTTCTATTCGGGATATTTGTACCTGGGAAACACCTATATCGTCGGCTATACAAGCTTGGGTTTCATCTTTAAAAAACCGTCTTAAAATTACTTCCTGTTCCCGGGGCTCCAGTTGTGCCAGGGCCTCACGTAAAGCCAATTTTTCCAGCAACAACACATTACCCTCGTCATTGGCCAGGCGATCAATAAGAGACAACTGCTCCTTTTCCTCCCCCGGTATTACATCATGCATGTAGGCCGGAGCCTGACAAGCCTCCATGGCCACTACTATATCCTCCTTATCCATTTCCAGTAAACTGGCAATCTCGTTTACGCCAGGTTCTCGCCCCAGGTCTCCCCGCAGCTTATCCTGGGCCCAACGAATTTTAGTATAAGTTTCTTTGATATTACGCTGAACCTTCACTATACCATCATCACGTAGGAATTTCTTAATCTCGCCGATTATCATAGGAACAGCATAAGTAGAAAAGCGAACGTTAAAGCTGAAATCAAATTTATCTATAGCTTTTAACAAACCAATTGACCCTACCTGAAAAAGATCTTCATAATCATAGGACGTGTTTTTAAATCTCTCTAAAACCATGTATATCAGACCTATATTAGCCTCATATATACGATCACGTGCCTCCAAGTCACCCTGTTGAGCTAAACGTAGAAGTTCTTCATTATTTTGATAAGTATTTGGTGAGGACATAGCAATCCCCCTTTTAAGCATAAGCTTGCCGATCTCGGTTTAAGAAATGACGTTTTAATAGGACGCTTGTCCCCTCATGAGGCTGAGTGCTAATCTCCATTTCATCCATAAAAGATTTCATAAAGGTAAAACCCAGTCCCATCCGATTGGGGTCACTGGAAAAGCTCGGTTGCATGGCCTGTTCGAGATTTTCAATACCTTTACCATAATCCTTTACCGTTAGTTCCAGAGAACGGTCATCATGTAAGCTGGCCATAATTTCGATTTTACCGTCGCTACGGTTCTCATAAGCATGAATAATACAATTAGATACGGCTTCAGAGACTACCAGCTTAATTTCTTCGATATCATCCAGGGTGCAATTTAACTGGGAGACGAAGGCCCCCACACAAGAACGGGCAAAAGAAACATTCTCCGGTAAACTTGGAAATTCAAAACGCACATAATTTACAATACTCATTTTCTCCCAACCTTTAAGGCTGGTCTCCACCTCCCTTTTACAGGTTAATTATATCCTGTTCATTACTATACATGGGAACCAAACGATTAATCCCGGAGAAATGCAGAATTTTTTCTACCGGGTTCTTAGCACCTACTATAAACATACGCCCGCTAGCGGCAGATACCTTCTTATACCTGCCGATAATTACCCCCAATCCGGAGCTGTCTATGAAAGTGACCTTTTCCAGATTGAAAATAAGGTTTTTAATATTATTCTCCTCCAGGCGCCGGTCGATCTCTTGCCTCATTTTGTCTGCAATAAGCATGTCCAGCTCGCCTTTAACCCGAACTACCAGTGTATTACGAACCGTTTTATACTCTACATCCATTCCCTCATCCCCTTCTTGCCCGGTTTAACATTATATAGCTTCTACAAGAAGGGGATATATCCTTCCACAAAATTCCAATTATAATAGATAGGTTTCGCCAAGCATCTTCATTATCTGTTTAATTAAACCTGCCCGGGGAACGTCCTGAGTAGCCAGCAGGTTAACCTCTTTATACAACTGCCCGTTATTATATACCAGGTATTCTCCTAGTTTTTGGCCCTTCTTTACCGGTGCATCAACATAATCAGACAGAACCAGCTCAGCCTTAATCTTTTTCTCGTCACCTTTTTTAACAATAGCGCCGACATCTTCTTCAGCTACAACTTCGACATTTTCCCGAATACCCTTCCCTATTTTAACTACCCCGCAAACAGTTCCCCGGGGAGTAATATTTTTGAAGCCATAGCGAGCGAACCCGTAATTAAACAATTTCATAGTATCCCTGAAATTACCGTGTTTCTCTGGAGATGCCAATACTGCTCCAATTAAACGCAAACCATCTCGTTTGGCGGTTGAGGTAAGACAATATTTGGCTTCATTGGTCCAACCAGTTTTAAAACCATCTGCACCCTGGTACCACCATAATAATTTATTGGTATTATATAATTTAAACTCACCCTGGCGCAGGCTATATTCTTTAATCGATGTATATTCCAGTATTTTGGGATAATTCAGAGCATGTCGGGCAATAACTGCCATATCGTAGGCACTGGAATAGTGTCCCGAAGCCGACAACCCATAAGAATTTACAAAATGGGTATCCTTTAACCCCAGCATCTTAGCTTCCCGATTCATTCTTTCCACGAAATTCTTATGAGTACCTTCCAGGTGTTCGGCAACGGCTACACAAGCATCATTGGCTGAACCTACCGCAATTGCTATCAACATGTCCTCATAGGTCATTTCTTCACCCGGTTCCAGGTAAATCTGCGACCCTCCCATTTTCCAGGCTTCTTCACTGGTAACCACTTTGTCTTTTAAGCTTACTTTGCCATTTTGCAAATCCTCAACTGCCAAGATCAGAGTCATCAATTTAGTCATACTGGCCGGGGCAAGCCTTTTATGCTCGTTGGCGGCCAGCAATACCTTGCCCGAATCAGCATCCATAAGTACGTAGGCTTCGGCTTTTACATCCACCGTGTCAGCATAAAGCATAGCAGGAGTAAATAAGGTTATCAGAAAAACAAGTATAACCATCAAGCTAGTTTTCTTTTTACAAGGCATAAAGGTGTCCCCCCCCCTGAATAATCGTTATTAGATTATATTTGGGTAAACAGCCTATTATGCCAGCAGTTTTCATTTCCTTATTTACTCCCTTATTTTCTATAAAAGAGATGTTCTGTATTATTTAGCAAATATATCTAGTAATGCTTCTTTTTTTTGTTCTTATCGATCATGTTCGAGGAAAGGGTATGCATATGAGCAGTGGAGTGCTGGGAATCATATATTTGCTAATTGCCAGTTTACCTGCTTTTCTAGTTTATTTGTACCGCAGGCAGTATCGCGATAAAAGGCTTAATCTGGTTATTACTGTCATGTACGCTCTTCTTACTGAATGGGTGCTGTGCGATGCGATAATGCAGTTCTGCCGAGCCGATTATGCGGTAATGTTCTGGCACGAGGCTAAATACATAGGTATCGCTTACATCCCGGTTTTAGTTTTGACGTTTGCCCTGGAATACACCTCAATCAAGCTGCCGCTCATAAGCAAAAAACCGGGTTTGCTCTTCATCCTGCCTGCTATAACGGTGTTTATAGTAGCCACTAACCGGTTCCACCATTTTTTCCGTACCTCGCTAACCGTTGATATCGGTCAAGTGGTCAAAGTTTATAGTGAAAATGCCTGGTGGTACAACGTACACGCTTTCTATAGCTATACATTAATAGGGCTCACCGTATTACTGTTTCTAATTGACTTTCTGCGCCAACCACGAGTATACAGGAGCAGGCCCGGCCTGATACTGTTGGGAATCACCGTACCCACCTTCATTAACTTTCTTTTTGATTCCGGGTTTATTAACATGAAATTACAGGTGGAAACTACGCCTCTGGCTTTGATACTATCTATGCTCTTTATCTATTATGCGCTCTTCATTTACCGCCCGGTTAGAATAATACCCATCGCTCGGGATTTAGTTGTGGGGAATATGGACAACCCGGTTATTCTTATTGACAATAATGATGCGATTCTGGATATTAACCGGGCTGCAGCCACACTGCTAAATACCCCACGCCGACAATTAATCGGTCAATCCACTGAGAATTTACCTCACAATTGGTCCAACTTCCTGTCCAGGCTGCCGGCTGGAACAGCAGAAGATAAAATATTGACTATTCCGGGAAATGAAGGAGAGAGATTTTACAAATTGACCAGGGTGGTACTTAAGGATAAGAAGAACAAGCCCATCGGAAGACTAATAGTGCTCACCGATATTAGCGATTTGAAGCGGGCTATGATGAGTTTGGAATACCTGGGCATGCATGACCAGTTAACCGGGCTTAAGAACCGGGCCTATTTCGAAAGCGAGTTACAACAAATGGACCGGAAAGAAAACTATCCTCTTGGCATTATTATTGGTGATGTTAATGGTTTAAAACTAGTCAATGATGCCTTTGGCCACGAAAGCGGAGATTTATTGTTAAAAGAGGCTGCCACCGCAATTTTAAACTCCTGCCCGGAACAAAGTCTGGTTGCCAGGATAGGCGGTGATGAATTTGCCATAGTAATACCTGGTAATGATGAAGATAAGATCATAAAATTAATTGAAACTATACGGAAAAACTGCGTAAGCGTAAACTCGCTTCCAGCCCCACTCAGCATTTCTTTTGGCTTTGCAATAAAAATCAGGATAGAGCAGGGTATTAACAGTATAATAAAACAGGCCGATGACCATATGTATAAACTAAAAATGCTGGAAAGCCGCAGTATTAATAGCGCCCTGATAATTACCCTGCAAAAGGCATTGGAGGAGAGAAATATTGAAACCCTGGAGCATATGGAAAGAACCAGACAACTGGCGGTTAACCTGGGCACAAAAATAGGTCTTCCTGATTATTTGTTAAATGACCTCAAGCTTTTAGCTTTATTGCATGACACGGGGAAACTAGGGATTCCGGATGAGATTCTCCTAAAACCGGGGCCACTAAATGCTCAGGAGTGGGAGGTCATGAAAACCCATTCGGAAAAAGGCTACCATATTGCCTCCTCTATACCAGAAATAATATCCATTGCCCAAGCTATACTCCATCACCATGAACACTGGGATGGGAAAGGGTATCCGTACGGGTTGCAGGGAGAAGAAATCCCTCTTCTTTCCAGGGTAATAAGTATTGTTGATGCCTTTGATGTCATGACTCATGATCGCCCTTATCACAAGGCAATAACCCCAGCTGAAGCCCTGGAGGAAATCCGTTCTTGTGCCGGCAGTCAATTTGACCCTCAGCTTGCCCAAGTATTTATTAACATGAAAACAGATGGCCTTTTTAAAGACCTGGACATAGATTTGACAACAGCATAAACGGTAAAGAACAAGTAATGAAGACACCGGGAAATGTTTTAATTGTTACTATTTATCTTCCTTTACCAGTTCAAAGCGGTTGACAATTCTATTCTCATCTTTCAACTCTTTTTTACCGCAAAACATCTCATAAGGCCTGGCATAATCAATTCCGGTTTTAATATCCTTGTAAATTACCAATGGACAGTAGTTTTCGGTATACAGGGCAGTAGTTATTATCTCGTAAACATCACCTTTCTTAAAATGGCGATAGCGTTCCCCAGGAACAATTTGCCTATCTATAGGCCGGGCATTAATTTCTTTTTGGATAATCTTTTTTAACTGAGTATAAGAATCAGCCAGGGTACCGATATTATATATTACATAATCACAACTGGTTATATCCAGCATCTCACTTTTAGCCAGTTCAATGCGTCTTTCCTGATCCTCTTTTTTCCGGTCGCTGTTTAATATGGAACTAATGATATCTTTCAAATCACGGTAAATAAAGATACTTATAACATCCTGGGCTTTCATCTTCTTCTTAAAAATCCTAATACCTTCAATATTCATTATAGCCAGGCCGTTCTTTTTGGTATTATTTACTCGTTCCATTTCATCAGTAGTAACCCCATATATCTCATCCAAGTAGTGAATTTCTTGATAAATCTTGCCTGCCCGGCAATTATCTATATACTGTTGGCGGGTAAAAAAATAATAATGGTGTCCATGCTTTTCCTGAAGTCTTTTGCGGCGGGTGGTAAACGAAATAAGCGGTTCCAGGTAGTCAGAGTCTTCCGATAGCAGGTAATTCATAAGCATTGTTTTACCCGATGCGGTTGGTCCATGTAAAATAAATGTTTTCATGCCTTCCCCCCTAATTACTATAAAAATATACAAATCACTACAAATTCTCCCTTAAGACCTATATCGTTATTTTTATTAGATAAATAAAGCCCGGCACTCAGCTAGATGAGACTTTTGCAAATTAATTAGCTTAGAAATAATGGCATTTTCAGAGAGTAAAAGAAGGACTTCACCCCCATTTTTGCCGAATTTATTAGTGACAAAACAAACCAAGCAAAAACGAAAGGAGAAGT
>JAAYCQ010000177.1 GCA_012729715.1 Syntrophomonadaceae bacterium | reverse complement strand
TTAACCTGGCTAAAGACAAAGCCCAGGAAGGGGCATTTAATGCTCTGAAACGCAGTGGGCGACAATAAGCCTATTGATAAAGATACCCCTGGCAATTGAGAATTTTGCATAATTATGTTTCGCATAAATTGCCCGGTAATTAACGGTTGTCATCCTGAGGCAAAGCCGAAGGTTTTAAGACTCTTCGCTATCGCTCAGAGTGACATATAAGGAATATTGAATTATGTTAAACTCTAAATTTAATAAAAAAGAAAAGTAAACGGGGAGGCATAAAAGTATGCGCCTAATGGATGATGGGAATGGTTGGTTGGTAACTTATACTGATCTGCAAGCACTGGTAGGAAAACTGGGTTTAGCTGTTAACCCCCTGGGGGTTACAGCAGGACAGGTACCGCGTCCGAGCGATAGTCTGGAACAAGAGTGGTCGCAATATTCGGCTGGCGAGCAGGAGATGCTGCGGTCCATATTAACTACTCTGTATAATCCCCGGCAGATTATGCAACTGTCCTGGACCATAGGTGATGTAGTTTTTCAGTATAGTACCTTATTTTGGGGAGTTGCTCCCAGTAACGAGCTAGTGTGGCTAACTCGGGCAGGGGAAGGGAAACAGTACCAGCTACAGACCGTAACTGCTGAGGAGGTATCTCGTTTACTGACTGATTTAGTAGGCGCAGCTTCGTTGTCTGATGATAATAGTAACCAGTCGTTGTCGGCAGCAGCCTTGCTAGGATTATTAGGGGCTAGCGAGGTAATGAAACAGCGCTATCACCAGTCTATGCTCACTCACCAGACGATAGAGCCTGGTTTTAATGGTGAACAGGTACATTCATTTCTGGCTGAATCCAGTCAGGTAGATGCTCGCTGGGTCTTATGCTTTTGGGAGAAAACCTTACCCATAGATATGACAGTATTAGCTAAACAAGCTAAAGATGTTCTGCCCCAACTAGTTCAAGCAGGATGGATACAGGCGGCTACAGATGGCAATTTCCAATTTACCGAAGCAGGTTTGTTATTGGTGGAAGAGATTTTAAATGAAAAAGCCAAGCTGGCCATAACTATTGCTAATACTGATGGCGAAGAAATACTAATAGAGGAGACCATATTACTGGTCCGCGGCCCTCAGAGCTTATGGCTTTTTTCGATAAATGGAGACCAGGGGGGAATAGGAAGGGTAGGCAATTCCGGATGGCCCGCCTTGACTGAAGTTCTGTTTAGACCGCCATTGCAAAACGAGGTCGAGGTTAATTCCGACCCTAAAGTAGATAAGCAGCTAAGATTTTGTCCCCAGTGTGGGGCCGGTATCGTTATCGGAGGTCAGTTTTGTAGCTCCTGTGGTAAAGCTCTCTAGAATCAAATAAAGTTGACCGTATAGAATAAAAAGGAAGCTTGATTGAAGCTTCCTTTTTAATTAGCTATTCTGCCAGTGGGTGGTTAGGAGACGGAGTTAATTTATATATCTCACTGATTAGTTCACTGCGGGAGTGAACCCCTAACTTAATAAATATCCGTTTGACAAAAGTTTTGATAGTATTTTCACTAACTCCTAGCTCACCGGCAATTTGCTTATTGGTTCTTCCCCGGGTAAGTAAGGAGGCAATTTCGGCTTCGCGTTTAGTTAATACCCATTTATCTGTCACTGATTCGCTTTTGTCAGGATGATTGTGAAGCAGTATTAAATAGCAAATACGGTCTCTTAATAATTCATCCCGAAGAAGAAAAATTTGAAAGTGACAGAAGCTTTGTTTTAAGCGGAGGAGACCGCTGGAGTTCCACTGAGAGACAGCATTAGGTTTAGCATGTTCTTGTGCTAAACAGTAACAGGCATCTTTTAAATGGCTATATACAGTTTCACCTGTAACCAGGGTTTGGGTTAGCAAATCTATGGCCGCAGGGGTAGCAGCCTGCAGCTTATAATGATTATCTAAAAAGCATAAAAATAGATTCTGGGCAGGATCTTTAAAAGTATTTATAGCGATAAATAATCCGTCCTCATGTTCACTAGGAATATCAGTTCCCTTCTGGTTCTTAATGTTAGACCCAAGCGCTTAAATGTGCGACTTTTTAACTAATACCATAATACTACGCCGATTAAGAAAAGAGTACCAAAAAAAGTTTCCGCAGCATTAAAAATGTATATACCTCCAGCCTTATGAACTAAAGGCATATTAGCAGTAGTGTTTCATAAAAATGGGAGGTCATAAACATCTCCCGACCATGAAAAAACCCGAGGTTTTATTTCTGGGTTATTTGGGTAGTAGAAGGATAATTTAACCTTTGCCAGGGTTCATGGTAGACTAATTATTAACAAAAGTATATACCCTGCTGGAAACAGCGGGATATGAAGGAGTGAAACTGGTGGAATTTCTAATGCAGCGCATATGGCATAGCTCGGTGGTGCGGGAGAATGAACAATATCTGATAGCAAAAACCAGCTACTTGGATTCCCTAATGGAACGGATGGCGGTAATGCGGGTTAAGGCAGCTAACCTGGAGATAGAGGAGGCCTGGCTGGAGCGCCTGGGACGTCCTGGAGATATGGCTGAGAGCCGTGAGTATATAGAGGGACTAAAAGGTGTAGAGGCTTATCTGGGCAGTAGCTCCGGGTTAAGAGCAGGTCTGCAAGGTATAAAGGATGAAGTGGAGCGTTCCCTGTTTAATGATACAGTGATTGCCATAGTCCAGGCGGAGACTTTCCTTTTCCGGGAACGGGGCTATAGTGATGCGGTAACGTACAGCCAGGCCTGGGAGAAGTTTTACGCCGGCTCATGTCGCTACTACAGTAATCTGGATCGGGTTAAAACTACCTGGGGAGGTTACATCGGAAATAGCGGGCGGGAGATAACTCTGTTTGACCGTGGTAAGAGCCAACAAATGTACCGGGATGATAAGGGTGGTTATATAATTAACGGCAGCCTTATAGATTCTTTTCATCAGGTTAGCACCCATCTGGAAATGGATAAGGATATACAGGTTATAACAGCCTACGGCCAGTTGTTAAGGGTTCCTGATGCAGTCTGCCGCGAATCCGGTCAGCAGATGGAAAACCTGAAAGGCCAGTTACTGTCGGGAATGCCTAAAAGAGAATTGGCTCGCCTGCTCGGTGCCGGGCAAGGGTGTGTACACCTGATTGACCTTACTTATGACAGTGTAAAAACTCTGGAACTATACTTAAATCAGGGGTAAATAAATGGGTGGTTACACAAGCTATTTATCCTCTTAAAGAGCTAATCTCTTCTTCTTGGGTGGTTAGCCGTTTGTCAAGACGCTTAATGTCTGACCAAACCCCTTTGAGGTCCCGCTTGATATCGGCAACATCTTTTTGGAGTTTTTTCATGCCGCCTTCAATCCTATCCTGTCTGTCTTCTAACTTGACCTGCCCTTCTTCTAGCTTAGTCTGTCTGGTTTCCAGTCTGGCTTGCCCCTCTTCTAGTCTTGCCTGCCCAGCTTCAAGTTCAATATAGCCAGTTTCCAGCCGAGCTTGCCCAGCATCTAAATTATCCAACCGGCTATTTAGTTGGGAAAACTGATCCAACACCAGCTTTTGGAACTCGTTATTATCCATAGGTTTTTTCCCCTCTTAAAATTATTTTACATGATGAGGACTCAATATAACCTAAAACATATTTTACCATATAAATAATTTGACAGGGGTTTTTTATTTTACTATACTTGTACTATTACAAGTAGTACAAAGAAGGTGGTAGCTTGTGGCTTGAAATAAATCCGCGTTCCTGTACTCCTATTTATCAGCAGGTGGTAGACGGGGTAAAAGAATTGGTAGCCCGGGGTATCCTGGTTCCCGGTGAACGAATGCCTACAGTAAGGGAACTGGCGGTGGAGCTATCCCTGAACCCCAATACCATTGCCAAAGCTTATCAAAGGCTGGAACAGGAAGGAATTATAGAGACTATGCGCTCACGGGGAACCTTTGTAGCGGGGCGTACGGAGGTTCTTGACATGGAAGCGGTCAGGGAGCAACTTGCCGGTTTGGTAGAAAAGGTGCTGGTGGAAGCTTATCACCTGGGACTAAACCGTAAAGATATTAAGCAACTCTTTGAAGAGAGTCTGGATAACTGGGAGAAAAGGGGAGGGAAATAATCATGGATCTGGCTATAGAAACGAAGGCGTTGAGTAAATCTTTTGACGGCTTACCAGCGGTCGATAAATTATATCTGGCAGTTCCTGCCGGGTCTATTTTTGGGTTGATTGGCCCCAATGGAGCAGGTAAATCAACCTTAATTCAAATGCTTACCGGCATAATCCGCCCCGATAGCGGAGAGGGCTTTATTCTGGGACAGAGTATTTGGCTAAGGGATGGCAGCATAAGAAACCGGGTTGGTTAT
This sequence comes from Syntrophomonadaceae bacterium, assembly GCA_012729715.1. GTDB lineage: Bacteria > Bacillota > Syntrophomonadia > Syntrophomonadales > Syntrophomonadaceae > UBA4844. The sequence continues at coordinate 59 of JAAYCQ010000177.1, read as the reverse complement.
GTACCTGATATACCGGTGATGTATCCTGGCTTTACAGTAGCGGAGATGTACCGCCTGGG
>JAAYCQ010000176.1 GCA_012729715.1 Syntrophomonadaceae bacterium | reverse complement strand
GGATGAGCTTTTTCTTAAAATCGTCAATTATCTGTTTATAAATGGGCTGGGAAGCGTTAAACTCCACATCCGGCCACCTCCTCTAGTGTACTAGTTACATAGTACACTATTATATTAATCCTTCCTTCATTGCTTGTCAAGCATCATTAAGAAAATAGGGGCAATAAAAGTTGTCTTGTAAATAACTTAGAATTTAGAACATGATTAATTGTTTAGAAGTGAGGAGTGCGGGGTAAGGGTTTGTAGGGGCAGACCCATGTGTCTGCCCTGCCGAGCACTAGCATCTACTCCTTTTAGTTACTGATTTGCAGGCCCAGGGCGAACACACGGGTTCGCCCCTACAGTTTTACGTCCCCGGTTAGCAAGGAAAATACACTATGATAATAAAAAAACCCCATAAGTATTTACTTACGAGGTGAAAGTTTTTTAAGTTATTGCTGGCATTTACCGTTATGGTGATGGTGGTCACCGCAACAGTCACATCCTTCGGGGTGCGCCGGTTTTATTCTGGCATCCAATTGCGTTTTTACCTGCTCCCGGATACCACGCAAATAGACAGCATAAAGCTCCTTCTGTTGCTGTAATTCTTCTGGGGTTAATCCCTGCTCTTTCTTCTTTTTAGCCAGTTCATTAATCCGTTTAATCATATCTTCGTTCAAAAAACAGTTCCTCGCTTTTCTAAGTAAAATAATTTATCCTATATATTATCAGATGAGGCTTATCAAGACAATTTACACTCCCCTCCATTGTTTTAACTTAAAGAAGGGTCATAGGATTATGCTTATCAAATATAGCAACATTATTAAGGGTGTTTTGGGAACAGTTTTCTGTATTGCTCTGGTTATGTTTGTACCGGGGCTTGCAACCGGGGCAGCAAGCGGGACGACTCATGCAGCAGCAGATGTAAGGGTATGTGTAGACGGAAAAATGATTGTTTTTACCGACCAGAAGCCGATTATTGATGCTAATGGCCGGACTCTTGTACCTATCAGGTTTCCTGCTGAAGAACTGGGAGCAACTGTAGATTGGTTGAATGCAAGCAGACAAGTTAAAATTAAAAATAAAAACCATGCTGCCCTTCCTGACAGTGATATATTGTTAACTATTGGTAAGAAAGAAGTTTCGGTTAATGGTATGACCAGGATAATGGATACTACAGCTGTTATTAAGGGTAACCGTACCATGGTACCCTTAAGGTTTATCAGCGAATATATGGGGGCTAGGGTTAAGTGGGATAGCAATACCAGGATCGCCTTTGTCTTTACCCGGGGGCAAACCGAGGAAGAAATGAACCTGATTATGACGGAGACGGCATCCGCCGTATCGGTAAGTAAATTATCTAATATTAAAATATTAACGTATCATGAAGTGGCGGTACCGCCAATGTATGCTACCGCAAGCACAGAACAGCTATATGTTGAGCCTGCAATTTTCCAACAGCATTTAGATATATTAAAAAACAACGGGTATAATACGATTACTCTACGCGATTTATATGAACATTGGGAATATGGCAAACCTGTACCAACTAACCCGATTATTTTAACCTTTGACGATGGCTATAAAAGTATGTATGACTTTGTCATGCCTGAATTAATTAAAAGGGATATGGTAGCAACCTTTTTTATTATCACTGATAAGTTTAATCATCCTGGATATGTAAATGAGAGCATGATCCAGGAAATGCATAAAAATGGGATGGAAATCGGTTCCCACTCACATTCTCATGGTGATTTAAGAAATGCAGATTTGGAAAAAGAATTGAACCAATCTAAAACACTGCTGGAAAACATAATCAATGATACCGTTTACTCCTTTTGTTACCCCTGCGGCCTATATAATAAAACCACTATAGGTTATCTGGTAAAATACGGGTACAAAACGGCTGTAACGGTTAAGCATGGAGAAGCCTCGGTTAATCAAAATATTTATGAATTAAAGAGAACGAAAATCAATAGCGGCGATCAGATAGAAAACTTAATTAAAAAGTAATCCCCACAAAAAAAGATGCCTGCCCCTTACGTAACAAGCATCTTACCTAACTCCTGTACCCCTCATAAACGAAGCCTTACTTCCCTTTATCTTCCCCCTGCCTGGCCAAATATTCTCTTATAATCATTCTCACCAGAGCACTACGGGATATTTGATTGGTTTTTGCCAATTCTTTTATGTCATTAACCTGAGTTTTTGTCAGGTAGTATTTAATCAAAGGAAGAACTTTAATTGACTATTGTCATATTTTGTCGGGTACGTTGGAGATTTAAGGCACCCGCCTTAAATCTCCAACGTTTATTATAGTCTAGATCGATTGTATGGAATTGAAATATAGTCTATTATTGGTAAAAATGTATGGGCATAGATTTACTATGTCTAAAATTTCTAAGGGGGATTAAAAAATGACGGGATTAACGGGCAAGGGTAAGGGTATCGGGATTGTTCTTTGTATTGTGCTGGCTATAGTGATGGTGGGACTAGGGATAAATGATTTGGCCTATGCAGCATCTGAAGTTAGGGTAACGGTGAATGGTAAATTGGTACAGTTTCCTGACCAGAAACCTTATATTGATGCTAATAGTCGTACTCTTGTACCTATGAGAGCACCTATGGAAGCTATGGGCGTAAAAGTAGATTGGGATGCTAATAAACGTCAGGCCATCCTAGACAACAATAATACCAAAGTAGTCTTCACTATTGACCAGAAGGTTTACCAAGTTAACGGGAAAAACAAGACAATGGACACTCAGGCAATTATCGTGTCCGGCAGGACTTGTATACCTATTCGCTATGCAGCCGAAGCATTCGGAGCAACTGTTAGTTGGGACGCACCTAACCGCACAGCAGTTATTACTACTACTAATAGTTCTGTTGTTAGACCTAAAGCAGACCTGGATATACAGGGACATTTATCTAACGAACAGGCAAAGTATTTCAGGAAAGAACTAGAAAAGACTGTAGTAATGGATAAGCAGAATAATACTATCAGTTTTATATTACCCCTACTACCGGAAGGGTTCGAATGGGATGCACGACTAAATGCTATCTACGGGCCTAAAGTATCGGACTATAAAGTTTTGGTGGGCAATAATAGCCGAATACCAGATGGTCAGTCCTATACATTTGAGTATGATTATAACAAAATAACTAAGGGATATTTCTCGTTTGGCACTTGTAAAAAAGGACTGGTTAGTAGTGACTGGACAACATTTAACTTAAAAACAGGTAAAGTAGAATACCGTGAAAGGAGATGGTAGTATGAGAAAATTACTCTCTATAGTTTTATCAGTATTACTGCTCCTGACGGTATTCGCTGTCCCAAATACCTATGCAGCTGACACTAAAGAAATAGTATTTGGTAATATAACTTTACCTGATGGATATGCGGAATTAGCGTGGCATACTCCTGTATATCAGTTTGAATTTTGGCATCACAGTGGAGGGTATTGGAGCAACCAGTTCTATGGAATTAAACTTATGGATGAGGATGTAGAAGAAGGAATTGAATCTAAGAGAGTAATTGATTATGATTTCCCAGTAACCATTAGTACCGACTTACCCGATAAGGTAAAGGAATATATAGCAGATGGTGGCAGTATAGATGATGTACTAATCAAATTTGAGCTAGGAAATGGTATGCGGGATACAGAAATATTTAAAAATACTCCTACCTATAGTATAGACAACGATAAAATAACTATTTCGTTTGAACCCATTTTTAATGTTAAACCAGAACATTTGGTAGATTTTGAATGTATGAATGTACATGTTCCCATTATTCCCACAGAGTATGGAAAAATGGTATACGCGATGTATACCTCTGGAGGGACACATCTGGGGGAGGGTAATAACGTAGAACCTGGAGACATAATAGATTGTGATGGTAACTTAAGACCAGGCAAAATGTACGAGTATCATATGATGGGGCAGCCCTCTCAATATTTACCAGGTGGGCAAATTAAAATAGGCAGTGGAACATTTGCTAATGGAGGAGCAATCGGTTTACAATACTTATTCCCCATAAAAGCGACATACTATGTAACGGGAGCAGAACCATTAGACTTCTCAATATCCTCCGATTTCCCAAATGTACTTGAGGTATCAGACGGAGATACTCTTAATATTCCGGTTACTGTTAAGTATAAGGGACCATTACCGACCGCAGACCATGACCCAGCATTTATGGATACTAATTTAGGTGCTTGTTATAGTGATAATGCATGGTCATCAATGGTTTATACTACTAACGTAGGACCATTAAATGCTGAGGAACAAACTATTAATGCAACGATACCAATAACTGTTACGGGACTATCGGCATATCCAAATGGTAGGGACCTTCTTATAAGTGTCAACTATCCAGATGCCGCTAAAAATCCTAATACTATGTCTAATAGGAATCCAGAGGAACTTAAACCGGGGGTAGTAATAAATGATGGAAAAATTAGATTAACGGAAATGGATGCACCGGAACGGAACCAAATCCCCGCAAAAAAAGATGCCTGCACCTTATCTAATAAGCATCTTACCTAACTCCTGTACCCCTCATAAACGAAGCCTTACTTCCCTTTATCTTCCCCCTGCCTGGCCAAATATTCTCTTATGATCATTCTCACCAGAGCACTGCGGGATATTTGATTGGTTTTTGCCAGTTCTTTTATGTCATTAACCTGAGTTTTTGTCAAATACCAAGTGCCGTACAGAATTTATATTTCCCATACTTATGAAATCGAAAGGATATGCTATGGCCGACAGGGTTCCCAATATATCGTTAATTTAATGGGTTCCCGACAAGGATATTAGAATTATTCCTGGCTAACGTTAGAACATTATCGTGCCAGGAGGAACTTTATGAAGTGAACGCCGTTTTAGCTCAGGATTTCAGCCTTTATTTTCTGTATGGTCTCCAGGGGCAAGCCGGTAATTTTGGCAACTGTTTGCGGTTCCAGCCCTTCCAACAGTGCATTTTTAGCGGCTTCCAGCTTGCCTTCTAGCTTGCCTTTAAGTTCACCCTCCTTAAGGCCCTCTTCCCGGCCTTCTTCTCTTAGCCACTGTTCTATCTGGGTCATGCGTAACACCTCCAGTAGTCTTTTCTTATATTCTTCGGGCAAGAATTTATCCGTTATGGCTACTATGGCTCCTATCGCAAAGCTGGTATGTTTATTCTTGCTGGCTTTGGCTAACTCAGCAGCCTGTATGGCCATTTCGGTTTCCGGTTGTTTACTTTTCATCAGGGGCAGAAATATCAACTTCTGCAGGTCAGTTTCATCCAGGGCTTCTCCCTGTTCATTCTTGGCCTTCATCCGGTTGTATTCCATATCACCGTCCATGTTCTTCAAATAGACGTTGGTCGCTTTGTAGGTTAGGGAGCCTTTTTGTAATTGGTCAGGTGCGTTCTCAATCCGGCCCGAGTAGATTATGGCTGTATTGACATCCCGGTTATGTCTCTCGACTATCCTGGCTCCGTAGAAGGCTACTCGTCTCAACAGATCCTCGGGCACCGTAGCCTGGAATTCCAGGTGCAACAGCGTTTCGTCTTCCAACAGAAATACGAAATCGACTCTCTTTTCCGCTGCCTCAACCACTGGCAAGACGGTGGGCATGATATCTACTATCCTGGCTGTCTTAAGCCCTAACATTTCCAGGGTCCCATCTTTAAACATCTCGGCAGTGGCTTTCATAATGATATCTTTGTTATGTCCACTTATCTGAGTCTTCAGGCCCATCACCAGCCTTCCTGTAAATATTATACTATACGTTGCATATGTAGACTAATGTTCTTTTTCGCAAGGAACAATTGGAGGGATGTTTTAGGATAGGCCAAAACCCTTTGTGGGGACAACTTTCCTTGTAACATCATGTTCGGCTATTATGTCGCTCTTGCCAACAGGTTGAGTTTTTAGTAATCCTGGTTAGATGTGTTCCGCAGACATTTGACAGTATAGTATTTAATTAAAGAAAGAGCTTTAATTGATTAATTGTCGTATTTTGTCGGGTACGTTGGAGATTTAAGGCACCCGCCTTAAATCTCCAACGTTTATTATAGTCTAGATTGATTGTATTGAATTGAAATATAGTCTATTATTGGTAAAAATGTATGGGCATAGATTTACTATGTCTAAAAGTTCTAAGGGGGATTAAAAAATGACGGGATTAATTGGCAAGGGTAAGGGTATCGGGATTATTCTTTGTATTGTGCTGGCTATGGTTATGATGGTGGGACTGGGGATAAATGGGTTGGCCTATGCAGCGTCTGAAGTTAAGGTGACGGTGAATGGTAAATTGGTACAGTTTCCTGACCAGAAACCTTATATTGATGCTAATAGTCGTACTCTTGTACCTATGAGAGCACCTATGGAAGCTATGGGCGTAAAAGTAGATTGGGACGCTGATAAACGTCAGGCCACCCTAGACAATAATAATACTAAAGTAGTATTCACTATTGACCAGAAGGTTTACCAAGTTAATGGGAAAAATAAGACAATGGACACTCAGGCAATTATCGTATCTGGCAGGACTTGTATACCTATCCGTTACGCAGCTCAAGCATTCGGAGCAACCGTTAGTTGGGACGCACCTAACCGCACAGCAGTTATTACTACCGCCCCCGCACCAGGAGTAACGCATCCAGCAGCCTGGGGCAAGTTACCAACTATTCCTGTAGAAAAGGGCGTTAGGGTTAGCCCACCAGAGGATAAAAATAATCTTTATAGTATTGGTATAGATGTCGAGGTACCGGGAGCAGTAGATAATGGCTGTGCTATCTTGGCCAATATAATGGACGACCCCTCTGCGGGAGAGAAAGCTAAAACTATAATCCTTAATGCTAAAAAAGATAATCTACGGGCCGAACTTCATGGGGAGTTTAATAGTGGTAAGTATGAAATTTCCGTAGGCGGGATAAAAAGTCCATATGTTTACATCAAAATATGGCCACTAGACAGTTAGTAATTATTACGGCAGGTGGTTTCTCTTTAGAAACCACCTGTAATACTATGAAAGGAGAATCATATGAGAAAATTATTATCAATTTTACTTACGTTAGCCTTAATAATTGGAATTTTCCCACCTATAGCGAAAGCTGATGAAAGTATGAGACAAAGCATGAACCAGTATATGAGTAATGAGTATAGATTAGATGATTTCTTCCCTCAAACAGTTAACGGCAAACCATTCAGTATATACAAAGTTCATACCATCAAAGACAATTTAGGAAAGACGACATGGGAATTTGCACCAGGATATGAGGCAAAAATACCAAATTACGGAGACCCTCACAGCTTTACTAATAAATTTGGGGAATATCGTTATATAGGTTATACTCCTCAAGGACTACCTAACGGAAATCCTAGTCACCCTTTCGATGACTGGGCAGGGGGAATACTTGAAGACAGGTTATGGATGGACGACCCGTGGACGGATGATGGAGTTAAGAATAAAATGGCTAACACTTTAGGGGTTACTATAACCGATGTTAGTAAAATGTTCCCAGAAGATTTAAGTATTGCCATAAGAGACATACCCCAAATCCGTGAAAAAATATTATGGGGGTTATTACTTAACCCATACAACGGAGAATTTATAATAGGCAAAGGACCAGGACAAGGGATAAACTATCCATGGGAAAAGAAAATCATAGTTTACTACCCACCTACGGATGAGACTTGGGGACGTGGGTCCATGTGGCACTATTCAAAATATGACGGTAAATTATATTATTTCAATGTATGGATACCAAACGAAATTCCCAAAAATGACGAATTAGACTTCTCAATATCATCCAATTTCCCAAGTGTACTTGAGGTGTCAGACGGAGACACTCTTAATATCCCGGTTACTGTTAAGTATAAGGGACCACTGCCAACCGCAGACCATGACCCAGCATTTATGGATAGTCTCACTATATTCCTATTTATAGGCATCCCGCCTATTTTTAATAGTTAAAATATATACTTCTTTCTCTTGAAACCGATATTCAAATACTACTCTCCAGTCACCAACTCTTAGTCTCAACTCGTTTCCCTGTCCACCTTTTAGTTTTAGTACATCAGCCTGCGGAGGAAATTGTTTAAGCTTTATAACTGCTTCCTTGATTGTAATTTGAGTTGGTTTATCCAATTTCTTTAAATCCTTGAATGCCTTGGGAGAAAAAATTATATCAAATTCCAAGCTCACGCCATACATCCTCCGCCTTTATTCCCTTACCAGCCTCAATCTCTGCTTTTGCTTCAGCAATTTCTAGCGCCTCCTCTGGAGAGATTTCTTCTGCTGGCCAGGCTAAAGGTTGGAGAATAATCCATAAAGCAAAGACTTGATCATCGCTTAACCGGTCTACCAGGGCCTTAACATTCTCACGCGTAGCTAACATTTTATCACCTCAAACACAGTATTATTATAGATAATATCACAACCTACCTCAATTGCTAAACTGTTCAAGTAACACCCCCTCTCCCGGACATCTGCGCCAGGAGCCGGAGGCCTTCCCTATCTGGTTACCTTATTTTACTATTAAACCCTGGGGATTTCCATTTGTTATTGAATGCTGAAAGTAATCCCCGCAAAAAAAAGATGCCTGCACCTTACGTAACAAGCATCTTACTTAACTCCTGTACCCCTCATAAACGAAGCCTTACTTCCCTTTATCTTCCCCCTGCCTGGCCAAATATTCTCTTATAATCATTCTCACCAGAGCACT
>JAAYCQ010000175.1 GCA_012729715.1 Syntrophomonadaceae bacterium | reverse complement strand
GGAATATGAGGTACCGCGGAATTTGAAATCCTTAACTGGGGGTCTCGATAGTAAGTTGGAAGCCCCCAGTTGCGTTTGTGATAGGATTCTATATAAGAACAAATTGCGCGGGTTGGGATTGGGGCCACGATGTGCCGTATATGTTCGGCGGGGTTTTATTGAGAGGAATGTTATGGTCTGGGTAACGTCACCCACCGGGTGCTATAGAAAGGGGAGATGTTCATGACTATGATGACTACTTTCGAGAAGCAACTTCAGACCGAAAAGCAAAACCGGATTGCCAAAACGCGTTGTAAAATATGCAACCACCTTATTGGCAATAAACCCTACAAAGTGTTTGAGGAGCGGTATTTTCACTCATTTTGCTTGAAAAAAGACAGCAAACCGACCACTTAAGTAGGTAAAACACCATGAATCAAACAAGAGATTTAAGATTAATCTATCGTGGCCCTGATTCACCGCCTAATAAATCAATCAGGAGGAGCTATTTATGCAGCTCCTCTTTTCTATGGTTTACTACTTTAAGGTAACTGAAGCCTTTGTTAGCTCCGCTGGTAAAGACCGCCGGGCAGTTCGTGAACCAGGTTTTGTTCGGTAAGATAGCGCAGATGATTGCGAATGCTCATTTTTTCCCAAAAGAGTTCGTATAAATTCTGCCTTTCAGGAAAGACCAGGCGGTATTCTGCCAGCTCATCCAGGTTGCGAGGTGTCTTAAGAAGTTCAAATATTTTCTGATTACGTTCTAATACTATCTGGATATAGCGATCCAATTGCCTGGCAATATTTTCACTTTGGATTCGGCGGTGCGAAGGTACAATAATTCGCGGAGCCATTTCTTTTATTTTTTCTACTGATTGAATTAAATCCCCTACATCAGCAGTATTACTGCTGTACCAGGGGCCCGCCGCAACTAAATCGATGTCGGCACTAAACAAGATACCCTCCTTTTCCAGATAAAACCCATAATGACCGCAGGTATGACCGGGCAGGTGAACTGCTCTCAAGGAGATTTTACCTAAATTGATCACATCTCCATCAGTAAAAGTTCCACCCAGGGGCATAGGGCGGAAACCTGGCCGGGCCAGCACATCATCCGGCAGCGGAATTACCTGGCCATATGCTTCCCGACTACCTCCCATCAATGGTTCCCATAGATGGTAGCCATGAAAATCGAGATACTCCTCCTCGCTACTATAGGTTAAGCGTTCCTCATATCCCACCATAAGCCTGCTGTTTGGAAACAGGCTATCACCATGAATATGGTCAAAATGAAAATGGCTTAATAACGCCAATTGAATCTGGTCACATGGAAGATCGGCAAAAGCCCGGGCTCCAGCCCCCAGGTCAATAACCGTAGGAATATCATCCTCAATATACATGCAGTTGCCATAGGGGTAGCGGGGTTTGACCTCCGGGGTTACCACCCAAATATTTTGAGCCAGCGAGATAAGCATAGCTATCACTCCTGTAGGAATTATATTCCATAATTTCGCCATCAAGATAGTAGTTCCTGCAATGGAGGGCAAGAACCGTTCCCATCTCGCCCTGGCAACAAAAACATTTTTTTGCCAGGTAAGTATTTACTCATATTTATGATGAGTTATAATAAAACAGTAAATTTTGACCAAAGCTATATAATGGAGAAGGGATGGGACTCTTGTTCACGGGTAATTCGCAGGGTAATATTAATAAGAAGAGTTCAAATGATGACTACCGGGTGGAAAAAGCACAGCTAACCGATATGGGGTCAATGCTGGATTTGTGGAATGCCACTCCCGGGTTGGGGGTAGGTAAAGGTGATGGAAAAGATGCGCTGCATGATTTTATGCAAAGAAACCCTTCCACCTGCCTGGTTTTGCGGATTGATGAAGGCTTAATCGGGACAGTTTTAGGTGGCTTTGATGGGCGCCGGGGTTATATATACCACCTGGCGGTACATCCGGGTTACCAGGGCAAAGGTTATGGCAAAGTACTTCTCAACCAGGTAATTGATGAACTGAAGTCCCTGGGAGCTCTGAAAATTCATTTATTTGTTTTTGATGATAATCAGACGGCTATCGGGTTTTATTATCACCAGGGCTGGGAGTTACGCCAGGATATTAAGGTTTTTTCCTGGGATGCTGCCCGGGATAATAAATAAGAGCAGATCCTGGTGCAGGCACATCTTCCTTAAGTGGGAGACAGCCAGCCATCAGGCTACTATAAAAACATTAAGAGGTGAACTGAAATGAAAGAGGACCGCGTAATTATTATGGGTGCAGCCGGAAGAGATTTTCACAACTTCAACACCTATTTCAGGGAGAATCCGGGCTATCGAGTAGTAGCCTTTACTGCTACTCAGATTCCGGATATAGAGGGAAGATTATATCCCCCCTTGCTGGCAGGAAACAGATACCCGGAAGGTATCCCCATATATGCCGAGGAAGAATTACCAGAATTAATTAAAAAGTATAATGTGGATCAGGTGATTTTTGCTTACAGTGATGTCCCCCATGAATACGTCATGCACCAGGCCTCCCTGGTTATGGCCTGCGGAGCTGATTTCCGCTTAATGGGACCCCAGACCACCATGCTTAAATCTAAACGCCCGGTAGTAGCGGTAACCGCGGTTAGAACCGGCAGCGGCAAAAGCCAGACTACCCGTTATGTTGCTAAATTACTCACCGAAGCAGGCAAGAAAGTTGCAGTAATCAGGCATCCCATGCCCTATGGCAACCTGGAGGAACAGGTGTGCATGCGCTTTGCTACTTATGATGACCTGGACAAATTCCAGTGTACCATTGAAGAAAGGGAAGAATTCGAGCCTCATATCGACATTGGCATGGTAGTATATGCTGGGGTCGATTACGAGGTAATATTACGCCAGGCTGAGGAAGAAGCTGATGTGATTCTGTGGGACGGAGGAAATAATGATATTCCTTTCTATTTTTCCGATGTACACATAGTAATAGTTGACCCTCATCGCCCCGGACATGAGACCAGTTATCATCCAGGCGAAACGAACCTGCGTATGGCTGACATAGCCATTATCAATAAAATCGACTCTGCCGACCCGGCCAAGGTAGAGGAGGTCAAGGAGACCATAAGTAGAATTAACCCGACAGCTACTATTATCCTGGCCAACTCGCCCATCAGCGTAGAACAACCTGAAGCCATCAAAGGCAAAAAGGTTCTGGTGGTGGAAGACGGTCCTACACTTACCCATGGCAACATGGCTTATGGTGCCGGAGTAATAGCAGCTGAAAAACTGGGCGCGGGTGAATTGCTGGACCCCAGGCCTTATGCCGTAGGCAGTATCCAAAAAACCTTTGCCAAATATGATCATCTGTCCAGGTTACTTCCGGCTATGGGCTATGGCAAGACCCAGATTCAGGAACTGGAACAGACTATTAACAGTTCCCCGGCGGAAATAGTAGTCATTGGAACCCCCATTGACCTGCGCCGGGTAATGTCGATTGACAAACCAGCAGTAAGGGTAGGATATGAACTGGAGGAAATAGGCACTCCCCAGCTTAAAGGACTGCTGAATAAAATACTATAATATGTTCGGGGACTGTCCCCGGACTTATTGGACATATTCGAAATTATTAGCCCGATCTCGCTATGATGCGAGATCGGGCTAAATTATTTTCTGCTTCCTCCCAGAAAAATTCCCATTAGTAGCCAGTTTAAACTGGGATGCTAATCGACTAAAATAGATGATATATGATTATGATATCTAATATTCGACAAAAATGATATCTATAAGTACCAGTAAAGTTATAAATAGGAAACAGGCGGGAGGCAGTACCAGATTATGTTTCGATATGTTCTCAAACGCATCGGGACTTCCCTTTTTACCCTATGGGTAATAATAACCATCACTTTTATTCTCATGCACTCTATCCCCGGGGACCCATTGACCCGGGATAAAAAAATGCCGGAGGCTATCCGGCAGAATATTGAGGCCCAATATCACCTGAATGAACCTTTATGGAAACAATATGGCTATTATTTTCAAGGCCTGGCCCATGGTGAGCTTGGCCCCTCCCTTAAGTATGAGGGGGTTACCGTAAATGAGATTATCGGACAAGGTTTCCCGGTCTCAGCCCAGCTTGGTTTGGCGGCACTGGTCCTTATGCTTTTAGTTGGCCTCCCGGCCGGGGTTATTTCCGCCCTGCGTCAAAACCAGTGGCAGGATCATACGGCTATGTTTATGGCTACCCTGGGGGTAGCTGTACCTAATTTTGTGCTGGCTACCTTGTTAATCTATATTTTTGGGGTAAAGCTGGAACTATTGCCTACCTCGCGCTGGGTTAGCTGGCAGAGCGTGATTATGCCGGCAGTAGCTCTGGCCTTCTATCCTACTGCCTACATCGCCCGGCTCACCCGCTCCAGTATGCTGGAGGTTATCGGCCAGGATTACATTCGTACGGCCCGGGCCAAAGGCTTGCCTCAGCGGACCGTGCTTTATAAACATGCCCTGCGTAATGCCCTGGTTCCTATCGTTACTTATCTGGGGCCGCTTATTGCCGGGGTCTTAACTGGTTCATTTGTTATTGAAAAGATTTTTGCTATTCCCGGGTTAGGTCAGCAATTCGTACTGTCTATCAGTAACCGGGATTATACCACCATCCTGGGGGTAACTATTTTTTATGCCGCTTTTCTTATCTTTATGAACCTGGTGGTGGATCTGCTTTACGGAGTTATCGATCCCCGAATCCGGTTAGGTAAATAGGGGAGGTTTTGAATAAATGTCAGAAAACAGTGAAATTACAATTACCCCCGCTAGTTTTACTCCTTTGCGGGTAGAGGAAAATGAGAATAATGGACAGATGCGCCCTGGAATCAGTTACTGGCAGGATGTTTGGCGCCGGCTTAAGGATAATAAATTGGCCATGTTAGGTTTGTTCACTATTGTGGCAGTAGTACTGCTGGCCTTATTCGGGCCCTTCTTGTCCCCCTACTCCTACTCCCAACAATTTTTGGACTATCAGGGGGTAGGGCCTTGCCGTCAGTTCTGGTTTGGTACCGACACTCTGGGCCGGGATATGCTGGTGCGGGTACTTTATGGAGCCCGTATTTCACTGGCAGTCGGCTTTGTAGCCAGTTTTATCAACCTGGTGGTGGGGGTATTGTATGGCGGGATTGCCGGACTGGCTGGGG
>JAAYCQ010000025.1 GCA_012729715.1 Syntrophomonadaceae bacterium | reverse complement strand
CGCCGTTTGCAAGACCCCCTGGCGGAACTGGTTAAGATTGAGCCCCGGGCAATTGGGGTAGGGCAATATCAGCACGACCTGCCGCAGAAGGAACTTGATCAAAACCTAACCACTGTTGTCGAGTCCGCGGTTAACCAGGTAGGAGTGGAACTTAATACTGCTTCTGCTTCCCTTTTGACCTATGTGTCCGGTCTTTCTTCCACAGTGGCCAATAAAGTCGTGGAGTACCGTGATCAGAACGGCAAATTTAAAAACCGCAAGGAACTGCTGAAGGTCTCGAAGTTAGGTCCCAAAACCTTTCAACAAGCAGCCGGATTCCTACGCATTTACCAGGCGGACAATCCCCTGGATAGTACTGCCATTCACCCGGAATCCTATCAGCTGGCCTTAGGAATCCTGGAAATGGCCGGGGCAAGCCTGGAAGAAATCGGAACACCTACCCTGGCAACTAAACTGGGCACAATAAAACCCGCAACCCTGGCTCAGAACCTGGAAGCAGGGGAGCCAACTGTGAAAGACGTTATTGCATGTCTCCTAAAACCACACCGCGACCCGCGCGAAGACCTGCCTCCGGTAGTATTTCGCACCGATGTGCTAAGCATCGAGGATATTACCCCAGGTATGTTCCTGACCGGAACAGTTAGAAACGTGGTGGATTTTGGTGCCTTTGTGGATATAGGGATAAAAAACGATGGCCTGGTGCATATATCCCAGATGGCAGACCGCTACATCCGCCATCCCATGGAAGTCGTAGCCGTAGGGGATGTGGTAACCGTACAGGTGCTGTCAGTTGACCGGGAACGGGGCAAAGTGGCCTTATCCATGAAGACCGGCTAAATCGGACTCCGGTGGCAAAATACATTTATTTCTCCCTATCCCTCGCTCCGGGCTGATTTGCGCTTTTTGCTTCTTTCAATTTCCCAGTCCCAGTAATTGTTGGCTAAATCTATATAAGTATTCTTATCGGGGAGTATATCCTGGCAAATAGATTGCATGGTCTTCTCTGAAATATCCCCGGTTTGTACGAATTCCCGGCCGGCCTGCTGGGTAGCGGCTAAAATCTCGTCTACCTTTTCTTTTAAAGGTGGAGCACTCATAAATTCGGAACTAGGCCGATATATTTCAGCCCTGATCTGTAAAAGGCCGCGTCCTTCCATAAAGCGGAGCCATTGTGACATGGGCTGAAAATGTTCTACTTCGCAAAAACCAGCCACCGAGATAAACACAATTTCCCGGGCTTTCTTGTTGCGCAAAGGATGGGTACAGAGCCCATCCTTTTCAATTATGTAGGGTTCAGCCAGCGGTATGGTGCGGTCGACAAAGTTTTTAAACAGGGCGGTAGGGCCAAAGAAATACAGTGGAGTAGCCCAGACCTCTACATCTGCTTTGTCCAGGGTTAATAGGATTTCTTTCATATCGTCTTTCAGGGCACATTGGCCCGGCGTTTTAATCCAACAACTGTAACAACCGGTGCACATTTTAATGTCCTTCTCCCGGAGATTAATGGTCTCTACCTCAGCCCCTCCCTGCTGACAACCGGACAGAAAAGCCTCTAGAAGCATAATAGTCTTGGAAATCTTACCCCGCCTGGGACCCCCGTTAACGGCTACGATTTGCATATCAGTTCCCCCTCATATCCAGGTAATAAGACCTGTTCTATGTACTGTAGATTCCATTATAATACATTTCAGACGTGCTTTTCCGGTAAGTTTATCGGGAAAAGACCCCGCCCCCTTGACGCCCGCTCCCTCCTGCTTGTTGGGAATGGTGGGTTTTGGGGAATTTGAGGTGAAAGTTAGGCTAAGAAGGGAGAATAGGGATGTGACGGTTTACCCATGGAAAATGGAATATTTTATGATATTATTATACGAGGAATGTACCATGAAAAGGGTGAATAAATGGATCTATACAGAGTTCTTGATTTATATAAGGTTGCCATAGATGAGCACAGACTGTTCGAGGGAGAGATGTTGACACAACTCAGAAATTACTATCGTATTGGCCTCACCTGGTCATCCAATGCGCTTGAAGGGAATACCCTTACGGAAAGTGAAACCAAAGTCTTGCTGGAGGATGGCTTGACTGTGGGAGGCAAACCCTTGCGTTATACCTTTGAAGCAATCGGTCACGCCCAAGCTTATGACTTCATGTTCACGCTGCTAAATAATAGAACCATTACTGAAAAAGATGTTCTTATGATGCATCAACTATTTTATGCGAGTATAGAAAAGGAATATGCAGGAAAATACCGCGATATGGATGTGTTTGTTACCGGTTCCCAATATCCTATGGTCGAAACAAAACACATACAGGCAGAAATGGATG
Source organism: Syntrophomonadaceae bacterium (assembly GCA_012729715.1). Taxonomy (GTDB): domain Bacteria; phylum Bacillota; class Syntrophomonadia; order Syntrophomonadales; family Syntrophomonadaceae; genus UBA4844. Next base: position 30,885 of record JAAYCQ010000025.1, on the reverse strand, counting down.
GACTATTTCAGTGGATTAGAAATGAACGAAATCAGTTTCACCCGGTAACGTTTGCGGCACAACTCCATAAAAGATTTATCTTTATCCATCCGTTTAAAGACGGAAATGGGAGAATTGCAAGACTCCTTATGAACACGGCCCTGATACAGGACGGATACCTGTTGGCTATAATTCCTCCAGTGCTCAGGCATGAATACATTGAACTTCTTGAAAGGGCTCATAGAGATGACCAGTCTTTTGAGCGGTTTGTTGCTGAGCGGGTTATTGAGTCCGAAAAGGAAATCATGCGACTTTTGCATATACCAATACCAAAGCTGGACAACGGCAACTGATATTAAATGTTTATCTAATAGATAAATGACCGTTTCATAATCTCTGCGTAGTCTCTAATCATCTATATTTAATACTGCACAGTCTGTTAATGATGCGCAGCATCAGGTCTAGCGGAACGGCACGGGGGCCGTTCCCTACGGTTTCAATTAAATATGTAGGGAACGCCCTCTGTGGCGTTCCGCGCCCTCGTTTCATATTGCACATTTGTAGAAAGATGTCTACTAGAAATAGGAAGGTGGAATTATGGATAAACAAGATAAACGCAAAATAGAAGAATATAAGAAAAAGCCAATGATTAATTTGGCGGACTCGATAAATCGTTCAACGATACCTGACTTGGGGGAGTTAACAAAAGGAAGTCGCCGTACTAGGATTATAACTACAGTTATAATTATCGGTATATTGCTTTTTCTTTTGTGGTATAAAAGTAATTCATAAAATGCTGCCCAGCTGTAACAACCCAATTAAGTACATATTAGACTGGGAAGACAGTTTGTTTTCCCGGTTTTTATTTTGGGAGCAGCGTGGGTATTCCACGCCCTACTTATCAACAGCAGGCTTTTTGAGTAAACTGATGTTAAGATAAATAAAAAGGACATAGGAGTATGCATTTATGGAGAAAAAAAGGCAGGTCATAGTTGTAGGGGGAGGGGCCGCGGGAATGATAGCTGCTATTTCTGCCCGCAGACTGGGCGCTGATGTCACCATACTGGAGAAAAACCCGCGGGTAGGCAAGAAAATACTGGCTACCGGAAACGGACGCTGCAATTTCACCAATATAAACGCTGATGTAGGGTATTATCACGGCAACAACCCTAAATTTACTTATAGTGCCTTATCCAATTTCACCGTAGATGATACTATTAAATTTTTTGAGAAATTAGGGATTGCCCATAAAGTAGAGGATTTTGGCAAGGTCTTTCCCATGTCTGACCAGGCTTCAAGTGTTCTGGATGTTTTTTTATATGAATTAAACCAGCTGGGAGTTAATGTTGTTTGCGATGCCAATGTAAAAGATATCAGGAAAAACGGCCAATTTTTAATAGAGTTGGAAGACGGGAAAGTATATAAAGGTGATAGGGTTATCATTACTACCGGCGGCAAAGCTATGCCTTCCAGTGGTTCTGATGGAAATGGCTATGATTTGGCGGCCCGGCTGGGACATACTATTATAGATATTTTTCCGGCTTTAGTGCAATTAAAATTGGAGGGACCTTTTTTTAAACGCCTTGATGGAGTTAAATTTGTAGGGACTACTGAAATTATACATAATAATAAATCTGTGGCTATAGACCGGGGAGATATTCTGTTTACCAATTACGGAGTGTCGGGACCACCCATTTTACAGATAAGCCGGAAAGCAGTAGAACTATTAAAGGCAGGGCAGGAAGCATATTTAAAAATAACTATCATGGATATGATGCCGATAGAAGAGTTAAGAACATTTTTAAAAAAACGCTGGCAAATAAGTTCCTCAAAACCGGTTGACTTTAGCCTGGTCGGTTTTATAAATAAAAGGCTGATCCCGGTAGTGCTCATGGAAGCGGGTATTAATGATGCAGGCCGACCGGTGGCCAGTTTATCCGCTAAAGAGCAGGAAAGGATAATAGATATTTTGACTGATTGGCGTTTTAAGGTTAGGGGAACCCGGAGTTGGCCCAGTGCCCAGGTAACCGCAGGTGGCGTGGATACCCGGGAAATAAATCAAGATACGATGGAATCCAAATTGATTGAAGGCCTATTTTTCGCGGGTGAGATAATAGATATAGATGGACAGTGTGGCGGGTTTAATCTACAATGGGCCTGGTCATCCGGATATATAGCAGGACAAAGTGCGGCTCTGTGATTTTCCGTTAAGTAGGAGGTTAACATGCTCAGGCTTTCCGATTTGAAAATAGGAATAGATAAAGCTGCCGATGCTGAAACCGAAAGACAGGCTTTACGAAAACTAATCTTATCCCAACTCAAAATCAGTGATAAGGAACTGATTGATTTTCAAATATTTAAGAAATCCATTGATGCCAGGAAAAAAGACAAGATATTTTTCGTATATACGGTAGATGTTGAGGTTCATAATGAAGCGCACATATTGGGAAAACATAGTTGCAAAGGAATAATCCCTGCTCCCGATTTATCATATAAAGGTGTGCCATTAGGAACTGAGGAGATGACTGAACGATCGCTGGTAATTGGTATGGGACCGGCAGGCCTTTTTGCCGGACTGCTCCTGGCCCGGAATGGTTATGCTCCCATCATCCTCGAAAGGGGAGAAGATGTAGAAACCAGAACTCAAAAGGTAAATAAATTCTGGCACCGGGGTCTGCTTGATACTGAAAGCAATGTACAGTTTGGCGAAGGTGGAGCAGGCACATTTTCCGATGGCAAACTAACTACATTAATAAATGACCGGAGGTGCCGCACCGTTTTGGAGGAATTTATTAAAGCCGGTGCTCCGCCAGAAATATTGTATAAGAGTAAACCTCATGTCGGAACTGATATACTCAAAACGGTAGTTAAAAACATAAGGCAAGAGATTATTACTCACGGCGGAGAAGTAAAATTTAAAGCCAAAGTAACGGATTTTATTATACAGGATGGAAATATAAATGGCGTAATCATCAATGATAATGAGGAACTTCGCTGCCAGGTTGTTTTGCTGGCCATAGGTCACAGTGCCCGTGATACTTATGAGGTGCTGCTGCGCCGGGGCATAACTATGAGCCAAAAACCTTTTTCCATAGGGGTTAGAATGGAGCATCCCCAGGAATTTATTGATAAGGCCCAATATGGTGATGCGGCCGGACATCCTGGGCTAGGCGCCGCTGATTATAAGCTGGCCTATCATTCGCCCAATGGAAGGTCAGCTTATACATTTTGTATGTGCCCGGGTGGCTATGTGGTAGCTGCGGCTTCGGAAGAACAGGGTGTTGTTACCAATGGCATGAGTCAGTCGCAAAGAGATGGAAATAATGCTAATGCCGCTATACTGGTTGGGGTTAAACCGGCTGATTATAATAGCCTCCACCCCCTGGCCGGTATTGAATTTCAAAGAAAGTGGGAAAGGCTGGCTTATCTAATAGCCGGAGAGAATTACCAGGCTCCGGTTCAACTGACCGGGGATTTTCTGGCCGATCAGCCCAGTACCCGGTGGGGCAGGGTGCAACCTACCTACAAACCGGGGGTGGTATTCGCCCCACTTAAGGATTGTCTGCCCCATTATGTTATAGAAACGTTAAAAGAAGCGCTAGTCTATTTTGATACCAGGATCAAAGGCTTTGCTATGCCGGATAGTATTTTGACCGGGGTTGAAACCAGAAGTTCTGCACCGGTTAGAATAAACCGGGATGAAAACGCGCAATCAAACATCCGGGGTTTATATCCTATGGGAGAAGGAGCTGGCTATGCCGGGGGCATAGTGTCGTCTGCAGTCGATGGCATTAAAACGGCAGAAAAAATCATGCTAAAGTATGCACCCCTGCAATAGCGCGGATGTTCACCCATTGGTTTATTCAGGTGAACCCGTTTTTTTGTAACGCCGATACAGGTATCTGATGAGGAAGAAAAAGAGTCCGATTACTACTATCCAGGGCAGTATTACCACCAGGAATACAATTAAACTGCTGCCAAAATCAACCAGCGTATTCAGACTGGATATAAGTCCCTGCCAGGCTTTGCCTAAAGTTCCCTGTGGGGCTTTTAAGGTTCCCGACAGTCCTTGTTCCAGAGTGACGTTAACCGTGCTAAAGCTGGTGGCGTTGGTCAAATATTTCAGACGTCCTTGAATAACCTCGATGTCGCCTCGAACTGCTCCTAATTCCTTTTCAATATTAACAATATCTGTAATAGTGTTAGCTTTGTTAAACAGAGCCAGAAGACGGGTTTCTTTGGCTTCCAGTGCTTTCAACCGAGCCTCGGCATCATAATATTCCTCGGTGACATCCTCAGTAGATATGGATTTATCTGATATTTTGCCATAACCAGATATGGTTTCTACCATAACGGTTAATTTATCTGCCGGTACTTTTACAGATATACTGGCGGATATCTTATCTTCATAGCGGTGTTGTCGGCTATTTACCAGGTACCCCCCCAACTGGGTTGAAAGAAGCGAAATTTGGTCAACCGCGGTAGGAACGTCTTTTACCTGCAAGGTGAGATCAGCATTTTGGATAATCTTTCGTTCCATATTTACAGACGCGGTGGTTAAATTGTCTGCCGGGGCTGTACTTTGCTCAGATGTCTGGGTGGTTTCCCCACGATTGCCGATTTCTGCAATATCGGCATTTTTAGTATTCGCTCCACAGCCAATAAATAAAAGCATTGAAAAAAGCATGAATATTAATAATAGTGTTTTTAAACCTCTACCCGTTTTACGGTTATCAACAGTAGCAGTTTTTTGCATATGACTACCAGCTCCCATCTTATAATTTAAATTGGCATTATAACCTTCTTACTAAGGATTAAATCTGAAAAACTAATGCTAACAATAAAAACGCTATACCAGATATACGCAACTAATGTTTATAACTAACAGGATGAGTTTTTGGGTAAATGATTAGTGTTTAATAATCATTTCAACAAGAGCAGATATTTTCCTTGATTAACGCAGAGAATTTTACCGAATTTGTTACCTCTGAAAGGACAATACAATAATTTGGAGAAATAGAGATATATTAGATAGATAAGGGTGGGGGTTAAACATGGCAGTAGTTAAAAGATGGCAAGAATGTACCGAGGAAGATATATTACAGGCAAACATAGAAAAATATGACAGCGAGCATATAGTTAATTTCTATAAAGACTTTGAAGAGCCCCGTTATGCCTATATTGAGTATAATGTAATATTTAAGGCGGTTATTAATATGCTTGAAAAGACCGTTAACCGCAATTTGCAGGCAGTTGACCTTTGTGGCGGGGCAGGTAAAGCGGCCTTTGTGATGAAATCCTGTTCTCCGGATTGCCGGGTTACATTGGTGGACCTATCGGAAAAGATGCTGGATATTGCGCGGGAAAAGATAGCAAAGAATAATATAGAAGGGATAGATGTGGTTTTAGCAGATGCTTTTTCTTTCCTGGAATCGGAGGGGGAATATGACTTGATTGTTTTCTCTTCCGCTGTCCATCATTTCAAAGAACCGCTAAATCTTTTACAGAGTGCCGCTGCCCGGTTATCTGAAAACGGATTAATTATTACTATTGCCGATCCTACAACTATCACTAAAAGCAGGCGCTATCAATTTTTCCGGTTCTTGGCAGCAAATAGTCAGAATAAGAAAGAAATAATCAAGCAGATGTTTTCTGGTAATAAAAATAGTAATCCTGACGCAGATTTTGATATGGCTGAATACCAGACTTACACCGGTATAAATGACCGGGAATTAGCCCGCGGAGTCACGAATATTGGCCTGTCACCCCTGGTACACCTGCGCTATCCCGCCGGAGAGCCATACATGGTAAAAATCATGCCGTACCTGGGCCTATGCTGGGCTTTTAGCATGGTTTTAGGGAAAAGTGAAAATCGTGTTCCTGAGAAAATGATAGGTGAGCTTAAGCAGGAAATTAAAGAGGAAATGCCGTTTAAGTTTAAATATATGTAGGGTGACAGGGGACGGTTCGAAACCACTGAAAAAGTGCTCTTTTATGTGTCATTCTGAGCGATAGCGAAGAAACTAATTAGCGTAAACCCCAATATCACGGAATTCCGAAAAGATCCTTCGTCGCCTGCAGCTCCTCAGGATGACATTTATGATACTTTTTCAGCAGCCTCGGACGGTTCCTGTGTCAGCCGAAAATGTTATTGACAAATACCCAACTATGGATTAGATTTACATTATCTACAAGTTAATAGCATATAATTTATGAGATGAGAAGAGTAAAGTTGAGGAGAAGAGAGACGAGATGAGCCGGTCTGATTGTATAGTGACCAGCACATTGTGTCGTGCTGGTTTTTATTTTCCTTTGATTACAAATAATGATGCAACTAAAACTGCTGGGGACGGTGGTCTCATTTTGTTGCCATTTTTTACTCCCTGCAATATATCCTCCTGTGAGCAAACCCAGCCTGGGTTTGCATTAGATTGCTATTCTTCTCAACCATTTCTCAATGCTGCTAACACAATTATCGAGCGCAATATTCCCCTATATCACCTGAGCTATGTAACCAATCACGATGGTGGGCTGGAACGATGGTAAACCACCGATGAGAACAGATGAGATTAGATGAGGAGAGGAGAGGTTTTATGTTTGACCGTTATCTTAAAAATGTCGTGGGAGGAGAATATCTCAATAACGAAGAGGCTTATTTAACTGCTCGCATGCTTCTACATGACAGTATTCCTGAGATTAAGGCGGCAGCTCTTTTGAGTGCCCTGCGTACTCGCAAGGAAAGCGCTGCCGAGTTGGGTGGATTCGTTCAGGCCCTGTTTGAAGAAGCAGTTACTATGGACAGTGATTTGGAACTGATAGATACCTGTGGTACCGGAGGAGATGGTTTGGGGACCTTCAATATATCCACTGCTGCTGCTCTGGTAGTAGCCAGCTGCGGGGTCCCGGTCGCCAAACATGGTAACCGGGCCGTCACCGGGAAGGTGGGTAGTGCTGATTTATTGGAAGCACTGGGGGTAAACATTCAACTTAATCCTGACGAAGCCCAGCGGATGTTAGATAAGGTTGGAATCACCTTTTTATTTGCCCCTAATTACCATCCCATTTTGAAGCAACTGGGACCGCTGCGGCGGGGAATCGGAGTAGCTACGATTTTCAACTTCCTGGGTCCGTTGCTTAATCCTTATCCCCTGACTTATCAGGTTATGGGTATAGCGGATGCCAACTTGCAGGAGGCCGTTGGGCAGACTTTACTGCAACTGGGTCGAAAACGGGCTCTGGTGGTATGTGCGGAAAATGGTATGGATGAAATAAGCCCTATTGGTGTGACCCGGGTTTTTGATGCCGGATTGGAGCAGCAACAAACTTATACTATTAACCCCGCCACTCTGGGCATGGTGCCCATGGGGTTGGAAGCTATCCAGGGTGGAGATAAAGAAAGCAATGCCAGAATTACTTGGGATATATTTGCAGGAGTACCCGGCCCTTACCGCCAGGTGGTAATCCTGAATGCCGCTGCTGCATTGATGGCAGCAGGTCGGGCCCGCGATATGGAGGAAGGCATGCTTGTTGCTGCTGAAGCCATAGATTCAGGGAAAACCAAGGCTACCCTCCAGGCTATGGTTAGCTACAGCCGTGACCGGGTGATACCATGTTAGAGCAAATAATCAGGGCTAAGCGGCAGGAAGTGCAGGAGTTAAAAAACAGCTTAACTGTAGATGATATAATTCCCTGTCAGCATCCCCTGGATGTTGAAAATATCTTCAGAAGCGATTTTAAAAATATGGCCATAATTGCAGAAGTCAAGAAAGCTTCCCCGGTTAAAGGGATACTGGCCAATGAACAGGATGTGCTGAAATTGGCCGCTTGCTACCGAGAAAATGGCGCAACTGCTATTTCCTATATTACTGACAGCCAATTTTTTCAAGGCCAAAAAGAACGTCTGCCCCGGGTTAAGGAAATCTCGAGCTTACCGGTTTTACGTAAAGAATTTATTATCGATGAAATACAGCTTTATGAAACCGTTTTGCTGCAGGCCGATATGGTACTGCTTATAGCTGCCCTGCACGATTACTTCAAACTGTTAGCTTTGAGCGAAAAGAGCCGGGAACTGGGATTGCAAGTTTTACTGGAGGTGCATGACCAGGAGGAGTTGCAAAAAGCTAAAGACCTTCCCGTAAAAATGCTGGGGGTTAATAATCGCAACCTGAAAGATTTCTCGGTAGATGTTCACCGGAGCCTGGATTTAGCGGAACATATCCCCTCGTCGTTTATAAAAGTGAGCGAGAGCGGTATTAAGAATCGGGAGGATATCCAGTTGCTTAAGGAACACGGCTATAATGCCGTTTTGGTAGGAGAAGCCCTGGTCACAGCCCCCGACCCCGGAGAGAAATTGCGGGAACTCTTGGGCCATCAGAACGTAAATTAAGAATTCATTTTACTGTTGAGGTGACAGGGGACGGTTCCTATGTCACCTCATGGGAGGGAAAACAGTTATGACCCTGGTTAAGATATGTGGAATTAAAAATCTAGAGGAAGCGGTTTGCGCCGCAAGGTATGGTACCTGGGCCATAGGCGAGGTATTTGCTCCTTCCCCGCGCCAGATAGGGGTAGAAGAAGCGGCAGCTATCAACCGTACCCTTAATGGCAGCATTATGAAAATCGGGGTATTTGTAAATGAAAAATTGGAGGAAGTAGAACGTATAGCGAAGCTATGCAGGCTGGATATGGTACAGCTGCATGGGGATGAACCCCCTGAGTATGTGGAGGAGTTAAAGCTACCGGTTATAAAATGCTTTTCCCTGACCGGTTCTCCTGACCCCGAGCACTTCAGGCGATGGCGACCTTACATTTATTTATTTGACACCTTCAGTACCACGGTACGGGGTGGCAGTGGCCAAACTTTTAACTGGGAATGGCTGAAGGGACTTCCACGGGAGATAAGGTTCATTCTGGCGGGCGGGCTTAATGCCGACAATGTAGGAAGGGCTATAAGAAGGTTACAGCCCCTGGCGGTAGATGTTTCCAGTGGAGTGGAATATCCCCGGGGTGGTAAAGACCCTTTATTAATAGAAGCATTTATTAGAGAAGTAAAGGAGGCAGATGCTAATGTACCCCAATGAAAAAGGTTACTACGGACGCTATGGCGGCAGGTTCGTTCCGGAAACCCTTATACCTGCCCTGGATAAGATAGAACAGGCCTATAGGCAGTTATCAGTTGACCCTGAATTCCAAGAAGAAATTAATTATTACCTGAAACACTATGTGGGTCGGGAATCACCCCTGTATTTATGCCAACGGCTGAGCCGGGAGTTTGGAGCCCGTATATATCTTAAACGAGAAGACCTCAATCATACCGGCTCACACAAGATAAACAATACCCTGGGGCAGGCTTTACTGGCTAAAAGGATGGGGAAGGAGCGCCTGATTGCGGAAACCGGGGCCGGACAGCACGGGGTAGCAACGGCTACAGCAGCAGCAGTTCTGGGAATGAAATGTACGGTATATATGGGTGCTCGGGATATGCAAAGACAACGGCTCAATGTTTTTCGTATGCGGATGCTGGGAGCCGAGGTAAAAGAGGTTAGTAAAGGCAGCCAGACTCTAAAAGATGCTACCAACGAAGCCTTTCGCGATTTTATCCAGAGCTTTGAATACTCTCATATGCTGATTGGCTCAGCGGTAGGGCCGCACCCGTATCCGATGATGGTACGTGATTTTCAGTCCGTTATCGGGCGGGAATTAAAAGAACAGTTTAAGAATTTAGAAGGCCGACTTCCTTCCTATATATTAGCCTGCGTAGGCGGAGGGAGTAATGCTATCGGCGTATTTTACCCATTTCTAAAGGAAGAGGTAAAACTTATAGGGGTGGAAGCCGGAGGACGGGGGATTAGCCCGGGAGAACACTGTGCTACTCTGGCCCAAGGCGATGACGGCATTTTGCATGGAGCTTTGAGCCGGTTGTTACAGGATGAAAATGGGCAGATACTTGATACCCATTCTATTTCCGCCGGTTTGGATTACCCCGGGGTAGGACCGGAACATACCTACCTGCGTGAAAACGGGCGGGTTAGTTATGTTAATGTCAGTGATGAGGAAGCCATAAACGGTTTTCTCAAATTAAGTGAATATGAAGGAATTATTCCCGCCCTGGAAAGTGCACATGCGGTAGCTTATGCCTTGAAAATGGCTCCTGAGCTGCCGGCTGAAAGCAGCCTGGTTATTAACCTCTCCGGGCGGGGGGATAAAGATACTGAGGAAGTCTCCAGGTACCTGGAAGAAAGACAGGAGGTGCTGTAAGTGTCTTTAATCAGGAAGCTTATGCTGCACTACCAGCAAGAACAGAAGCCAGCCTTGATTGCGTTTATAATGGGACTTTTGCCCAATGAGGATTTGTGTTTGGATTGTATCAAAGCCCTGGAGCAGGGCGGCTGCGATATCCTGGAACTGGGGGTGCCTTTCACTGACCCGCTGGCTGATGGGGAAATGATTGAAAGATTTCATCACCGGGGTACCAAGCAGGGCTTAAATTTAAAGCGGGGCCTGGAATTTGCCCACCGGGTTAAGAATAGTTGCAATATGCCGCTTATCCTTTTCACCTACTATAATCCCCTGTACCGGATGGGATTAGATAAATTTATGCAGGAGGCTCGGGCCGCGGGTATAGAAGGCCTAATAGTACCTGATCTTCCCCTGGATGAGATGTATGTTCTTAAGGGTTATGGCATCGAACCCATACCTATGCTGGCGCCCAGCAGTACCGATGAAAGGGTGCAGATGGCAGCCCAGCAGCAGGCGGCTTTTATCTACTGTGTATCGGTACGGGGAGTAACTGGGATGAGAAGCCTTCCCGAACAAGAAATTATAGACTATCTGCAAAGGGTAAGAACTGACACCAGAACTCCTCTGGCCCTGGGATTTGGCATATCCGGCCCCCAGCAGGTAGAAACATTTAGAGATTATGCCGATGCCGTAGTCGTTGGCAGTTATCTGGCCCGGATAATTGAGGAGTATGAAGCTCGTCCCCGGCTGCTACCCGGGCAAATGGAAAAGGCCTTTTCGGAATTGGGCAAGGCCAGGGAGGGGAAACATGGAAGCGTATAAACTGGCTTGCCGGAGAGGGGAGCATACAACCATTATTGAAATTCCGGCTCCGCACGGTTCGGTATATATTGGCGAGGGTAATTGTACTATAATAGCGGGACCCTGCTCGATAGAGTCCCGGGACAGTTACCTGGAAATAGCAGGCTTAATTAAGAATATGGGAGTGCATATTCTACGCGGAGGGGCTTACAAACCTCGAACCTCGCCGTATTCATTTTCCGGCCTGGGGGAAGAGGGTTTAAAGATATTAAAAGAAGCCCGCGAACTAACTGGTCTGCCGGTAGTTACCGAGGTAGTTGATGTTAGGGATTTGGAGAAGGTAGCTTATTATAGTGACATCATTCAAATCGGCAGCCGCAATATGCAGAATTTCACCCTGTTAAAGGAAGTTGGCCGGATACAACGCCCGGTTCTGCTCAAACGTGGCTTTGCCGCTACTATTGAAGAATGGCTCCTGGCCTGTGAGTATATCCTGGATGCCGGTAATCAGGAGGTAATACTATGTGAACGGGGTATTCGCACCTTTGAGGGCATGACCCGTAATACGGTTGACATCGCTGCCGTCGCCCTGGTCAAGGAGCTATCTCACCTGCCGGTCATAGTTGACCCCAGCCATGCGACCGGTCGCCGTTCCCTGGTAGCACCGGTAGCCCGGGCGGCTATAGCTGCCGGAGCCGATGGTTTGATGATAGAGGTACATCAGAATCCGGAACAGGCTCTTTCCGATGGGCCTCAATCTATCACCCCGGCTGCTTTTGCCTGCTTAAGCGGGGAGTTAAGAAAGCAGGCTGCGGTCTTTAGTAAAACCTATGCTGCCAGAACCAGTGGAGAGGAGAAACGTTATGAACAAATATAGCCCGGGGGGAACGGAATTCACTTCCCGCAGCTATACCAGCCGATGTGGCATTGAAATACGGCGCGAAGTTGAAAAGATTGAAGTCATCGGTGCCAGTGACTATATATTGGAGCAGATTGATCATCAGAAAGGGGCTCTCTTTTCCAGCAGCTACGAATATCCGGGTCGTTATAGCCAATGGGATATTGGGTTTATAGATCCTTGCCTGGAGATACGAGCACGGCAAACAGAATTTTTCATAAAGGCCTTAAATTCCAATGGGAGTAGTTTGCTATCCCCCATATATCATTGCCTGGCTTCCAATACATCTGTGCTTGAGGTTTCATATATCAAAAGAACCGCGGGTGCCCTTCGGGGTATCCCCGTGATATATGGAAAAATAAAACCGCAAGCTGCATTTTTTGCAGAAGAAGAGCGCAGTCGGCAGGCCAGTATATTTTCGGTGATCAGAGCAGTTAAAGAACTGCTTGCTGATGACCAGGATCGTTTTTTAGGATTGTATGGGGCTTTTGGCTATGATTTAATTTTTCAGTTTGAGCCTATGGATTTAAAGCAGGAACGTTCTTCCGACCAGTGGGATCTGGTACTTTACCTGCCGGATAAACTTCTGGTAGTAAATCACCGTATGGAAAGGGCTTACCGTCTAAGCTATTCATTTGTACCTGAAGCAGCAGCAAACCTGGAATTACCACCAATAAACGAAACCAATACCAGCAATTTAGTATCACAGTTACCGCAGCACCAACCGGGTCGCTATGCTCGTAAAGTTGAACTGGCCCAACAAGCATTTAAAGAGGGTGAACTGTTTGAGGTGGTTTTATCCCAGACCCTTTATGAGCCTTGTCCGGACCATCCTTCTCAGGTATTTAGCCGGCTTCGTACCCTAAATCCCAGTCCTTATGGTTTTATCATCAACCTGGGGTCAGAGTTTTTAGTTGGGGCTTCGCCGGAAATGTATGTCAGGGTAGAAGGTAAAAGAGTGGAAACATGTCCTATCTCCGGTACCATCAAGCGAGGAAAAGATGCCCTGGAAGATGAGGTGCAGATTAGAAACCTGTTGAACTCCAGCAAGGATGAAGCGGAGCTTACTATGTGTACCGATGTTGACCGCAACGATAAGTCTCGCATCTGTGACCCCGGCTCAGTGCGGGTAATAGGTCGGCGGCAAATCGAGTTATATTCTCATGTAATCCATACGGTTGACCATGTGGAAGGTTACCTGCGTGAAAACTATGATGCCCTGGATGCGTTTCTTACGCATATGTGGGCGGTAACTGTGACTGGTGCTCCTAAAAGGGCGGCTATTAAATGGCTGGAGGAAAACGAAGATTCACCCCGGGGATGGTACGGGGGAGCAGTAGGCTTTTATACCTTTAACGGGGACTTAAATACCGGATTAACTCTGCGAACGATTAGCATTAAGCACAACATTGCCCAGATTAGAGCCGGGGCTACGTTATTATATGATTCCATTCCCGAAAATGAAGAAGCTGAGACTTACATGAAAGCCGCAGCCCTGATTAAATCTTTACACAGTACCAACTTGAAGGAGATGGCTATGGACAAAGAAAGAGAAGTTCAGCCCGGACGGAAAAAGAAGGTACTGCTGGTAGACCACGAAGATTCTTTTGTCCATACCCTGGCCGATTACTTCCGCCAAACCGGAGCCAGGGTAGAGGTAATCCGCTGGCATCTAGCACTTGATATTATAAAGGCAAGCAAGAATCTGGATCTGGTAGTTCTTTCACCGGGACCAGGCCGCCCCAAAGATTTTAAAACCCAAGAAAGTATCCAGTGCTGTTTGGATAACGGGATTCCTATTTTCGGGGTATGTTTGGGTTTACAGGCTGTAGTTAAATATTTCGGGGGTCAGTTGGCCGTGCTTGATTACCCCCAACACGGTAAAATAAGCAAGGTTAGCCGGTTACAAACAGGAAACTTGTGGGAAGCAATTCCCCAGGAATTTACGGTGGGGCGCTACCATTCATTATGTGCGGCATCAATTCCTGATTGTCTAAAGGTAACTGCAATGTCGGAGGATAATGTGGTAATGGCAATTGAACACCGGCATTTGCCGGTTGCTGCAGTGCAATTTCATCCCGAGTCCATTCTCAGCGCTCAGGACGATCTGGGTCTCAGGTTAATAATGAATGTAATTACCAGTTTGACGGGTAGAAAAAAACAGGCAGAAAGCCTGACCGGATGATTAGGAAAGAGATGCTGGTAGCAAGGAAAAGGGATTACAATTAGCAGTGAGAACTCATAGTAGCATGTTTAATTATGAAATAAGAATTATGATTCCACTACGAGGTAATAAATGTGCGTATGACTGAATAATTTAGACGTACCCCTAAAGGGCAAACAGCAACCACTAATGAAAATTATTTGACGCGGAATACAGGGAATCTGTTGGGAAATACGCGGAAAATTTATTTATTAAAAAGTCCGCGTAAATCCTTATAAATCTGCGTTATCCGCGTCTATTTAAATTATTTTCTAATTTACTTGCTTGAGAAGTCCCCGGATTTATTATTTATACCTTAAACCTGCCTACCAAATCGTTCAACTCCGCTGCCAGTGAAGAAAGGTTGTCTGCCAAAGCAGATACTTCCTCCATAGCGGCGGTCTGTTCTTCGGTGTTGGCGGCGACTTCCTGGACCCCGGCGTTGGTTTGCTCTACCGCCGATGCAGCTTCTTGAATTTCCTGCCCCAGTGTTTCCACTGCGTTTATAATTTTGTTAAAGGCCTGGTTCACTTCATCTACTATACGGATACCGGCATCCACTTGTTTGCTGCTTTCTTGCATACTTTCTACTGCCTGATTGGATTCTTTCTGGATAGCAGCAATTAGTTGTTTGATTTCTGCAGCCGCCTGGGATGATTGTTCGGCCAACTTTCTGACTTCTTCTGCTACTACAGCAAATCCCCGGCCCTGTTCTCCGGCCCGACCTGCTTCTATAGCCGCATTAAGGGCTAACATGTTAGTCTGGGCAGCAATATTGGTTATTAACCCCACAATCTGGTTGATTTCCTGTGATTTCTTGTTTAAGCCATTGATACCCTTACTTACTTCTACGGAGGAATGGGAAATAACCTCCATTTGCTGGTTAACGCGTACAGCACCTTCTTTACCGCCGCTGGCGTTTTCATTGGTACTAACGGCTGCAACCGAAATATCCTGTATATTGGAAGCAACCTGGCTTATAGCCATAGCAATTTGACTCATAGTAGCGGCAGTCTCATTAGCATTGGTCGAGGTCTGCTGGGCACTGGCATTAAGTTCTTCAGCGGAACCAGCAACTGATACTGCTTTCTGTGCTACCATGTTAACCATATTTCGCATCTGTTTAATCATATCCTGCAGAGCATAGGCCAATTGACCGATTTCATCCTCGGCCTTTATTTTTATTTCTGCAGTAAGGTCTCCGGATGCAGCTATTCCAGCAATTTGAGCCATTTCCTTGACAGGAATAACCAGGCGCCGGTTTAATGTTCCAATCAGGCGGGTTGCCACAAACGCGGAAAGTATTAAGATGAAAATCATAGTTATTAGCAAAAGCCTCTGGCTGGACTCACTATTCGTAGTAGCTTGTTTACTGGTATGGCGAACGTTTTCTGCGTTTAAATCCATTAACTTATCCAGAGTCTCATGGGCATTAAGGTAGCTTTGCCGGGACTGTAAAGAGGCTTGAAAAACATCTTCGGCTAATTTCTGTATCTCCGGGCTATCTTTTTTCATTCCGGATGCCAGCAGGGTATCTAATTTCTTGGATAGACTTACAACTTTTTCGCTATCGGTTTTCCATTCTTCCCATTGCGATATAAATTGTTGCCAGACTTCCTTGTCTGCCTGCGACTGTGGTAAAGATTCATAGGCTTGCCAGGATGTATCCGCCTGCTTGAGTGCGGCCTCAATCCAATCATACTGTGCCTGGCGGATTTCAGGCTCTAGCATACGCATATTAATAAGTCCGCGTTCCCCTAAAATCACAGATATTTGAGCTTCATTTATCAAATGTAGATGATGTATAGTGGGCAGGCTAACCTTCTCAATTTTTTGTATATCAGATGTAGACTGGCGAATACAACTAAGCCCGAGCAGGGCAATAATAACAGCACATATAGCCAAAAGCATAAATAATAAAATGAGTCGAGTAGTAATATTTATTTGTTTAATCATGAAAACACCCCCTTATAGCCTTATTAAACAGAAAATTCCCTGCCTACCATTAATATGCAATATAGTTTATGAGCCAGATATTACGAAGGTGCACTTTGACAAAAAAATGACGCGGAATCCGTTCCGTAGCACGGTTTCTGCGTCATTTTATGCCGGGCTCAATTTTGGTAGAAACTTAACGCCTTTTACGTTTTGTCGCCTTTTGGGCTTTATAACTTTTACGGTTCTTTTGAGCTTCATCTGAGTATAACTGGAGGTTTTTTTCCTGTTGTCTCCTACCTCCCAGGTATTCTTTTTCTTTTCCTGCTGCCACCACCAGAGTATGACCTTCATCAAAACTAAGTGCTATGGGTAAATCTGATTCACCATACACAATTTTGTAACCATTTTCCTGCAAGGATTTTTCCTCACGCAGCATTTTGCGTATTTCCAATTTAATTACGGAAAAGCCGCGATCGCTATGATGACCTTTGCCATGGTTAATATCAAGAACGTCAACACCGTAAGCCATACACCATTGCAAATTCTTCCTGGTTTTTTCCACTGCCTCTTCAATATTCAGTCCGTGCAAGTTTAATTGTTCTACCTTCATAGCCTTAGCCCTTTCACAAATCTCAAATTGAAAATGCTAATTTAATTATACAGTATTAATTTCCATTCTACAGGACAGATTAGTTTGCAAAATCCTGTTACAATTTAGAAGAAAAAGCTAAAGATATTTATGTTATACTTAGATGTAAACAATTGGTATATATGGAGGGTAATTATGACGGGCGCAGGTTTCAGCCGGGGGCAGGATAAGGTAGACCCTATGATGGTATTCAGGCATTTCATGAATGATTCTCCTCAGCCTTTTATGATTGGATATAAGAACGGACGGATAATAGATTTTAATCGGTCTTTTCAGGAATTGCTGGGTTATTCCCGGGATGAGCTTTTGACCATGCTCTGGATATCAGACCTGACTCCGGAGGAGTGGCGCAATCTTGAAGATAAGGCTATTCAGGAGCACCTCAAGAGTGGGCAGGCCCAATATTATGAAAAAGAATACTACTTAAAAGATGGAAAACGATTACCGGTTCAAATGCTGGTTCACTCGTTACTTGATGAAGGAAGAGATTCTGGCTATTTATATTTCTTTATATACGACATTAGCCAGCGTAGAAAAGATGAAAAGCGATTAGTAAGAGGTAAAATTACTGCCCAAAAACAAGTAGCTTATTTGAATACACTACTGGATAACATGAACGAATTATTTTATACCTATGACCTTAATGGCAAGATTACCTTTGCCAATCAAAAAAGTCTTGATTTACTGGGGTATAAACCGGAAGAAGTAACAGCTATGACCTTCTGGGGTTTTGTACCGGAACGCCACCGCACCAACCTGGAGATTGAGTTTGCCCGTCGGCTTAAGGAGAAAAAGCGGGATAGTTATCATGTTACGGTAATGCATAAAGATGGTTCCGAGCGCATATTTCGTTTAAATGTAGCACCCATAATAGAAGATGGTGTTAGCAGAGGAGAAATGGTTCTGGCTGAAGACATTACGGAGCAGCGCCGGACGGAAAAAGCTCTGAAGAAGAGCAATGAAGAGCTACAGAACATCCAGGAAGAACTTACGGCAGTTAATGAACAGCTTACGGCTGCAAATGAACAACTGATTGCTGCCAATGAGCAGCTTACCGCTGCCGAAGAAGAACTAAGGCAGCAACTGGATGAATCTGAGGCTAACAAAGAAGCGCTGGCCAATGCTCATCAGCAATTAGAGGCCATATTTAATTTCCTGCCTGATCCTACTTTTGTGGTTGATGCTGAAGGCAGGGTAGTAATGTGGAACCGGGCTATGGAAGAGTTGACCGGGGTTAGAACCAGAGAGATACTGGGAAAAGGTAACCGGGAATATGCCCTCATATTTTATGGTAAACGCAGGCCTACGTTAATCGATTTGGCTCTTAACTATAGTGATTACGATGAGGAGCAATATTTATTTCTAAAACAGGATAGGGGAGTCTTCTACGGGGAAAACATTTGTCCCCAGATTGGTAGAGGTGAAACATATATCTCTGGAAAAAGCGCACCACTTTACGACCGCAGCGGCAGGTTAATTGGTGCTATTGCTTCACTTCGTGATATTACGGAAAACCGTAAAGCTCAACAAGCTTTGCAGGATAGTGAAGAAAAATACCGTAATATTATCGAAAGTATTGAAGACGGATATTTTGAAGTTGATCTGGCCGGTAATTTTACCTTTTTTAATCCCTGGTTAATAAAAGTGCTGGGGTACTCAGCTGATGAGTTGCATGGCCAAAGCTATCGGTTGGTTATGGATGAGAAAAACGGGCGCAAGATATATACGGCCTTTAACCGGGTATATAACACCGGTCAGTCGGTAAAAGAACTGGATTGGCAGGTATTAAAAAAGGATGGAACTCCCTTGTTTGTTGAAACTACTGTATTGCCTATTAAGGAGCATATGAGGGTAGTAGGTTTCAAGGGTATAGTACGTGATATTACCGAGCGCAAGCAGGCGGAAGAGGCTTTACGTCAGTCAGAAAACCTCTACCGTACCATTTTCGAAACTACTGGTACGGCTACTATTATTATTGAAGATGATATGATTGTTTCGCTAATGAATAGTGAAATGGAAAGATTAGTTGGCTATAGTAAAGACGAAGTTGAAGGTAAAATGAAGTGGATTACATTCATTGATCCCGAGGATCATGACCGCATGGTTAGTTATCATCTAAGACGACGGGAATCTCCGGATATGGCACCTAGAAACTACGAGTTTAAGCTCTTGTCCCGAGAAGGGGAAGTAAAGGAAATAATGCTTACTATTGCCATGATTCCGGGGACCAACCAGAGTGTTACCTCTCTTCTGGATATTACCAACCGTAAGATGTTTGAGGAAGCCCTGGCCATAAGCGAAGCCCGCTACCGGGGTATTGTGGAAGACCAGACCGAACTTATCTGTCGCTTTTTACCAGGTGGTGAACTTACCTTTGTAAATGAAACTTATTGTCGTTACTTCGGCAAAATACGCCGAGATCTGCTAGGAAAGGATTTTCGAACTAGTTTTCTGGAAGAAGACCTCCCTTTGGTTGAGAGCGAAATTGCCTGCTTAAGTTATAGAAACCCGGTTACTACCATTGAACATAGGGTTGTTTTGGAGGGAGGAGAGGTCCGTTGGCAGCAGTGGACTCACCGCGCTTTATATAATGAAAAGGGTTTACTGGTTGATTACCAGTCGGTTGGTCGAGATATAACTGAGAGAAAACTGGCAGAAGAACAATTGCGCTACTTAAGTACCCATGATGCGCTTACCGGCTTACGGAATCGCCGCTACTTTGAAGAACAAATGAGTTTAATGGAGAATGGTGATTTTGATCCAGTGGGGTTAGTAATGTGCGACGTGGATGGGTTGAAAATAGTAAATGATACCCTGGGTCACGATAAAGGTGATTTGTTGCTTAAAACAGTTGCCAACCTGATAAACCAGTGCTTCCGTAAAAATGATATAGTAGCCCGGGTAGGCGGAGATGAATTTGCTATTCTTCTTCCTCAAACCTCCCACGATACAGTAAAACAAACACTGAACCGTATCAGGCAAAAAGTAAAGGATTATAACCAATATACTCCCGAGCTTCCTTTGAGCATATCTGTAGGTTATGCAGTGCGTACTTCACCTGGAACTACTATAAGCAGTATATTTGAAGAAGCCGATAATAATATGTACCGGGAAAAATTACATAGCCGTTTAAGTGCCCGCAGCTCCATTGTACAAACCATGATGAGGGCTCTGGAGGCCCGAGATTTTATTACTGAAGGGCATGCTGACCGGTTACAGGCGCTGGTGGTTAAAATGGCCCGGGTACTGGAACTTTCGGAGACGACCGTAAACGACCTGCGTCTGCTGGCCCAGTTCCACGATATAGGCAAGGTGGGGGTACCTGATTCCATTTTGTTTAAAAAGGGGTCGCTAACTAATAACGAATATGCCATTATGCAGCGACATTGTGAAATTGGTCATCGTATTGCTTTATCAGCACCAGAATTAGTTTTAATTGCAGATTGGATTCTTAAGCACCATGAATGGTGGAATGGTCAGGGCTACCCGTTGGGTATAAAGGGCGAAGACATTCCGCTTGAATGTCGTATCCTGGCCATAGCCGATGCTTATGATGCTATGACCAGTGATCGCCCCTATCGTCAGGCCATGAGCCATGAGCATGCAATTAATGAGTTAAAAAATTATGCGGGAATCCAGTTTGATGCTAATCTAGTAAAGTTATTCATAGAAATTACAACTAATAGCCGCAGGGATGAGCTGAATTAATGGCAACCTGACCTGTAAAGGGCAGGCTGCTATTTGTGCATTTCCTTCTTTTTTCTCCCTACGGATACTCCCTTCATCTTAAATAAAATGAAAGCATTGCGGTCTGTGTGTTATTATTAATATGTATGTTAAGGCATTTCTTTGCATCCGTATTACTACTAAACTTTTCCGTTGACAGATTTTTTAAGGTGGTTTTATTTAATGATAGATTTTCTGAAAGACCTGAATGAACAACAGCGTGAAGCTGTATTGCACGGTGAAGGACCTTGTATGGTACTGGCCGGTGCCGGTAGTGGTAAAACCAGGGTTCTTACCCGCAGGGTGGCCAATCTAATAAGCCACGGGGTAGCAGCGAATTCAATACTTGCCATCACCTTTACCAACAAAGCTGCTCAGGAGATGCGATCCCGGGTAGCGAGCATGATACCTGACTATGCGGGCAGGTGGATACAAACTTTTCATGCTGCCTGTTATCGTATTCTGCATATGGATATAGAACGGTTGGGATACCAGCATAATTTTAGTATTGTCGATGAAACTGAAAGTAAAGCATTAATAAAAAATATTCTTAAAGAAGAGAACGACCTGACAACCAGCCCGGAAGAAATGTATTACGGTTTTAAACAGGTAAAAAACAGTTTGCTGGATCCGGAAAAGTATTTTCAAAACCTTAAATTACCCCTGCAGGCAAAAGAAAAGAACCTTCGCATATATAAACTGTATAATGCCCGGCTTAAAGACCTGAACGCTCTGGATTTCGATGATTTAATAGTCCTTTGTATCAAGCTGTTTCAGGAGCACCCGGATATATTAAAGAAATACCAGCAATGGTTTACCTATATTATGATAGATGAATATCAGGATACTAATTATGCCCAGTATTACTGGGCCCGAATGCTGGCTTCGGCTCATCATAATATATTTATTGTAGGTGACCCGGATCAATCTATCTACAGCTGGCGGGGTGCAGAACCTTATAATATTACTCGATTCTTAAATGATTACCAGGATACCCGGGTAATCAAGCTGGAGAAGAATTACCGCTCCAGCCAGAATATACTTACTGCTGCCAACTCTCTTATTAAGAACAATCGGGACAGGCAGGGCAAGATGCTGTATAGCGACCGGGGTGAGGGTGAAAAAGTCATATACTTCTGTGCTGCTGACAGTTTCCAGGAATCACGCTTTGTGGCTGACACTATTGCTGATTTGCTTGACCGGGAGGGAAGAAAATATAGCGATTTTGCCATCTTCTACAGAACTCATGCCCAGTCTCGAGTTATGGAAGAAGCCCTGAATAGAAGATATATACCATATAAAATTGTGGGGGCACGCAAGTTCTACGAGAGAAAAGAGATAAAAGACATTATTGCTTACCTGAAGCTGGTCTGTAATCCTGATGATACGTTAAGTTTTGACCGGGTAATTAACACGCCCCGCCGTGGGATTGGTGAAAAAACGCTGGAGAAAATTAAAACTTGTGCCGAGGAGAAAAACTTGTCGCTTATGGAGACTTTGGCTCAACCATTGGAGATACCGGGTATTAGCAATAAAATAGCTGATAAACTGGAAGAATTTTATGGCATGATTAATTTCCTAACCATTCTTGCTATGGATCATACCCCTATGCAAGATATTATTGGTAACCTCATAGATACCAGCGGTTATGCCGAAGATTTGAAAAAGAACAATCCTATTGATGCCGAGGCCCGGATTGAAAACATTGAGGAATTAAGGTCGCTGGCTCTGGAGTTTGAGAAAGAGGGCGGAGAAAGCCTGGAGGATTTCCTGGCAGCTATAGCGTTGGTTCAGGATAATGATGATTTGGATAATTCGGAAGTGGTATTGTTAATGACTTATCATGGCGCCAAAGGGCTGGAATTTCCAGTTGTATTTATGACCGGTATGGAAGAAGGGGTATTCCCCTCCTACCGCAGTGAAACCCCGGAAGAAATAGAGGAGGAAAGAAGGTTATGCTATGTCGGTATAACCAGAGCTATGGAAAGGCTTTACCTGACTAACGCCGTAAGCCGGTTACTTTATGGTTATGAAAGAAGTAATCCTCCCTCGCGTTTTTTGCAGGAAATACCGGTCGATATATTGCGGTCCCCACATCAAATAGAAGTAGTTGAATGTCATTTGGAAGAAGGAGATACGGTTATTCACCAAAAATTTGGTATGGGTGTAATAAGTAAAATTGATGCAGATGATGAAACTGCAGTAATAGATTTTGAGCGCGCCGGAACCAGGATGCTGCGTTTAGATATTGCTCCTCTGGAAAAAATAAATTAAAACAGATATTTTCTGGGAGGAATCGATAGTGGCAGAAGTTAGTAAACGTATAGATGAACTACGACAAGAGTTAAGGAAACATGAATACCATTACTACGTTCTTGATGACCCGCTGGTAAGCGATGCTGAATACGACCGGTTAATACGTGAACTACGCCAGTTGGAGGAAGAGTACCCGGAACTGATAACTCCTGATTCCCCTACCCATAGAGTGGGGGGGCAGGCGGCCCAAAAATTTAACTCGGTAATTCACCGCAGGCCTTTGCTTAGTTTAGATAATGCCTTTTCCCTGGCGGAACTGCAGGAATTCAATCGCCGGGTAAACCGGGTGATAGCAGCAGTTTCTTATATGGCAGAGTTAAAGATAGATGGAGTATCTATTGTTTTGGTATACCAGGACGGGGTATTGATAAATGCTGCCACCAGGGGTGATGGACTGGTAGGAGAGGATGTTACCAATAATATTAAAACTATAAGAAGTATTCCGTTGCGCCTCCGGGATAATATATCCCGTATGGAGGTACGGGGTGAAATATATATGCCCAAACAGGAGTTTTTGCGTCTTAACCAGGAGAAGGAAGAAAAAGGGGAAAAGGTTTTTGCCAATCCTCGCAATGCGGCTGCCGGTTCTATACGCCAATTGGATCCGGCCATTACCGCCAGTCGAGCTCTGGCGGCTTTTATTTACGATATTATTTATATTGAAGACCGGGATATTAATGACCAGCAAGAGGCTCTGGATTTCTTAAAGCAACAAGGTTTTCCGGTTAATCCCGAAGCCCGTTATTGTGATAACATCGAAGCAGTTTATGCATATAGCCAGGAATACCAGGAAAGACGCCACGATTTACCTTATGAAATTGATGGTGTGGTAGTTAAACTTAATCCTTTTGCAGAACGTGAAAAACTGGGTCAAACTGCTAAAAGTCCACGCTGGGCCATAGCCTACAAGTTTCCAGCAGAAGAAAAGGAAACCCGCTTGCTGGCGGTGGAAATAAATGTGGGTAGAACCGGAATAATAGCCCCTACCGCTATTCTAGAACCGGTTTCTTTAGCCGGTACTACAGTAAGCCGGGCTAGCTTGCATAACTTTGATTTACTTCGGGAAAAGGATATCCGGGCAGGGGATATGGTA
This sequence comes from Syntrophomonadaceae bacterium, assembly GCA_012729715.1. GTDB lineage: Bacteria > Bacillota > Syntrophomonadia > Syntrophomonadales > Syntrophomonadaceae > UBA4844. The sequence goes on along the minus strand of JAAYCQ010000025.1, from coordinate 7,043 downwards.
TTGGTGCACAAGGCCGGCGATATTATTCCGGAAATAATCAAGCCGATAGCAGAATTACGTGAGGGATGCGAGCAGGAAATAAAACCTCCCGGTAATTGCCCTGCCTGTGGTAGTCAGGTAATTCGCTTTGAGGGTGAAGTAGCTTATCGTTGTGAGAATATAAATTGTCCTGCCCGCCTGAAAGAAAGCCTGATTTTTTTCGCCTCGCGTCCGGCTATGGATATTGATGGCCTGGGACCGGCAGTTATTGACCAGCTGGTAGAAAAAAAGCTGGTGGAAAAAGTTGATGATCTCTATTACTTAAGCGAGGATGATATTGCTGGTCTTGATAGAATGGGGGCTAAATCTGCTGCCAATTTGATTCAGGCTATAGTCGATAGTAAAGCCAGACCTTTATACCGTCTGTTAACCGCCCTGGGTATTCGCCATATTGGTTCCAAGACAGCTCGTATATTAACTGCTCATATTCATGATATTGATAAATTTAGCGAAGTTAGAGAAGAACAGTTGATGAGTATTCCTGAAATTGGCCCCAGGATGGCTGAAAGCATAGTTAAATTTTTCCACGAGCCCAGCAATCAGGAGACAATTTCCAGATTGAAAGCAGCGGGAGTAAATACGGTGGAAGCAGAGAGCACCGGAGGGCTAAAACAGCTGGCGGGGAAAACCTTTGTCCTCACCGGTACCCTGGAAAGCCTGACCCGCAATGAGGCTGGTGAAAAAATTGAAGCTCTGGGTGGCAAAACCAGTAGTAGTGTAAGCAAAAAAACCGACTATGTGGTAGCTGGCTCTGAACCAGGCAGTAAATATGATAAAGCCTTACAACTCGGAGTAACCATTCTAACAGAAGAAGAATTTCTAAAAATGCTGGAATAATCAGGGAGTAAGGATTTCATCAATAATCATACAGTATACTGTATAAATATAAATATTTATGGATAGGAGTTAGTTAATGCCCTGTCTATTTGATATAATATTGAGCATAAATGTTTTCTAAAGGGTTTGGAGGTATGGTTATGGCCCTTACTATTAAGGCAGTAGAAGATATTGCCCTCATGGCTAGATTAAAACTGAAAGAGGAAGAGAAAGAAGACTTTGCCCGGCAGCTCAACCTGGTATTGGATTACACCAATCGTTTACATGAGCTTAATACCGATAATGTAGAACCATTAACCCATGTATTGCCGGTTTATAATGTTTTTCGGGATGATGTGGTATGTCCTAGCTCACCCCGGGAGGAGATTTTATCTAACGGACCGTTGTTGGAAGACGGCCAGTATAAAGTTCCCAAAATAATGTAGGAGGTAACTGGCTGTGGAATTGTATGAACTTGGCCTGTGTGATTTGCAGGATAAACTAAACCGGGATGAAGCCTCCGTTCAGGAGATTATGGAGTCAATATTTAAGCGCATTCATACCGTGGATGATAAAGTTAAAGCCTTTATTACTCTGGATGAGGAAAATGCTCTTAAGAAGGCTGCTGACCTGAGCCATAAGGATAGTAGAAAAGGAACAATAGCAGGATTACCTTTTGCCCTGAAGGACGTGTTTTGTACCCGGGGTTTAAGGACTACCTGTGCTTCCCGCATGTTAGAGAATTATGTACCCATTTATGATGCTACTGCGGTTTCCCGGCTTAATGCCGAACAAGGAATTCTTATCGGCAAAACCAACATGGATGAATTCGCCATGGGTTCTTCCACTGAACTTTCAGCCTTCTTTCCAACCCGTAACCCCTGGGATCTGGAGAGAGTACCAGGCGGCTCATCAGGTGGTTGTGCTGCAGCTGTTGCTGCCGGCGAAGTACCGGTAGCTCTGGGGTCAGATACTGGTGGTTCTATTCGCCAACCAGCTGCATTTTGCGGTGTAGTTGGATTTAAACCTTCATATGGCAGAGTTTCCCGCTGGGGCGTAGTTGCTTATACCTCCTCCATGGATCAGGCCGGGGTTATAGCCCGGAAGGTAGAAGACTGTGCCCTGATCATGAATATCATAGCCGGTCGTGATCCCCTGGATGCTACCAGTGCTGAGGTGAAAGTTCCGGATTATACCTCTTTCCTTAACCCTGATATCCGGGGTATGAAGATAGCTTATCCTACCGAGTGTTTTCAGCAGGGTGTGGATGAAGAGGTAAAAAATCTGATATTAGCAGCGCTAAAGAAATACGAAGAACTAGGAGCTATAATTGAAGAAGTATCTTTATCCCACGGTGAATATGCTCTTCCTGCTTATTATATTATTGGCCCTGCTGAAGCCAGTACCAACCTGGCTTGTTATGACGGGGTTCGTTTTGGCCTGCGCGTTGAGGCGGATAATATACTGGATATGTACTGTAACAGCCGGACTGCAGGTTTTGGAGACGAAGTCAAACGAAGGATTATGCTGGGTACCCATGTACTAAGTTCCGGGTACTATGAAAACTATTACCTTAAAGCCATGAAGGTAAGGCGCCTGATTAAAAATGATTTCGATCAGGTATTCAAAAACTATGATTTGATTATTACACCCACCACCCCTACCACGGCCTTTAAACTGGGGGCGGAACTTAATGATACCTTGACCCTTTATGGGAATGATATTTTCACCGTTCCGGTAAACATGGCCGGTTTGCCTGCCATATCCATTCCCTGTGGCTTTAGTGAGGGTTTGCCGGTAGGGATGCAGATAATTGGTCAGGCTTTTGATGAAGGCAGGGTGTTAAAAGCCGCCTATGCTTTTGAACAAAACACCATACACCATAAAAACAAACCTTCCCTGGGAGGTGAAGAGAGATGAACCAAGATTATGAAGTAGTTATCGGTCTGGAGGTACATGCGGAATTAAAAACTAACAGTAAAATATTTTGTTCCTGTTCCACTGCTTTTGGGGCCGAACCCAATGCTCAAATTTGCCCAGGTTGCGCTGGATTTCCTGGTATGTTACCAGTTTTAAACCATCGGGTAGTAGAAATAGCCATTATGGCTGGCCTGGCTCTTAATTGTGAAATAGCAGAAACATGCCGATTTGACCGTAAAAATTACTTCTACCCGGATTTACCCCGGGCCTACCAGATATCTCAATTAGATTTGCCTATCTGCCAAATTGGTTATCTGGAAATAGACCTTGATGGTGAGAAAAAACGGATAGGTATAACCCGAGCCCATTTGGAAGAAGATGCAGGTAAATTAGTGCATCAGGGTAATATAACCAGTTCTCCTTTTTCCCTGGTAGACCTTAACCGTTCTGGAATGCCGCTGCTGGAAATAGTTTCGGAACCAGATATGAGGAGTGCCCAGGAGGCCAGAGCTTATATGGAAAAGCTGCGTTCCATCCTGCTTTTTGCTGGTGTTTCCAACTGCAAGATGGAGGAAGGGTCACTTCGTTGTGATGCCAATGTATCTGTACGTCCCCGGGGGCAAAAAGAACTGGGAATCCGCAGTGAAATTAAGAACCTGAACTCCTTCCGGGCTCTGGAGAAAGCGGTTGAGTATGAAGCTCGTAGACATGTAGAGGCGATAGAAGATGGTGAAAAGCTTATCCAGGAAACCAGAACCTGGGATGAAGAAAAGCAGATAACCTTAAGTATGCGCAGCAAGGAGGAGGCGGAGGATTACCGTTATTTCCCGGATCCTAATTTACCGCCGATTAAAATTAACCGTGAATGGGTAGAAAAAATCAAGGCTACCCTCCCTGAACTACCTGACCAGGCTCAACAGAGATTGATAGAGGAATATGGCTTGCCTACCTATGATGCAGCTATTTTAACCCTTACCCCAGAATTTCTGGCCTATTTTGACGATTGCCTGGCTCATTACCATGATGCCAAGACCGTATCCAACTGGATGATGGGGGAATTAAGTAAACACCTGAATCAAAATAATATGGAAATTAATGATTGTAAAATCCAACCTGAAGCACTGGCCCGAATGTTAAGCCTTATAGATGAAGGTACCATTAGTGGCAAAATGGCTAAAAACGTTTTTGAAGAGATGTTTGCCAGCGGTAAAGAACCGGATTTGATTATTAAGGAAAAAGGCATGGTGCAAATTTCTGATGCATCTACTTTACTAAAGGTAATTGATGAAATTATAGGGGCTAATCCCGGGGTAGTGGAAGATTACCGTAACGGAAAAGAAAAAGCCTTTGGATTTTTTGTAGGTCAGGTTATGAAAGCTACCAGGGGGCAGGCCAATCCGGCCATTGTGAATAAGCTTTTAAAGGATCGCTTAAAGGGGGACTGATTTTGGAGATGAATGTAGACGGCATTGCTAAGGACTGGTTTAAGGAAAAAGGTGCCCAGGTATATATAGTTGACACAACTCTGCGAGATGGGGAACAAACTGCCGGGGTAGTATTTACCAACCAGGAAAAGGTTCAGATTGCCCGCTATCTAGATCAAATAGGAGTTGACCAGATTGAAGCTGGAATTCCGGTAATGGGCGGCTTTGAAAAGGACTGCATCAAGGAGATAGTTAGTCTGGGTCTAAAATCCAGTATAATGGCATGGAATCGCGCTGTTATTGCTGATATAAAACAATCACTTTCCTGTGGGGTGGACGCAGTAGCCATATCCATATCTACTTCTGATATTCATATTGAACATAAGCTGCAGACTACCCGCCAGGATGTATTAAACCGTATGGGAGATGCGGTGAAATTTGCCAAGGATAACCAGTTGTATGTATCGGTGAATGCCGAAGATGCTTCTCGTTCTGATATAGAGTTTTTAACTGAATTTGCACTGACGGCCAAGCATGCAGGTGCTAACCGCCTGCGGTTTTGCGATACGGTGGGAACTTTGGATCCACTTAAAACTTATCGTTATATCAGCACTCTCATAAGCGCGGTGGGGCTGGATATTGAAATGCATACACATAACGACTTTGGCATGGCTACTGCCAATGCTCTGGCCGGAGTATACGCCGGGGCTAACCATGTGGGGGTAACCATAAATGGCCTGGGTGAAAGGGCCGGCAATGCCTGTTTACAGGAAGTTATTATGGGCATGAAGTATTTGATGAACCTGGATTTGTCATATAATACCCCCTTGTTCCGGGAAGTAGCCGAATATGTTGCCCAGGCTTCAGGAAGGGATTTACCGGTAAGTAAGCCGATTGTAGGCTCCAATATTTTTGCCCATGAATCCGGCATACACGGGGATGGGGTATTAAAAAACCCCTTGACTTATGAAGTTTTTAGCCCCGAAGAAGTGGGACTGGAAAGGCAGATAGTTATCGGCAAACATTCGGGTTCTGCTGCCGTCTGTTCCAAATTTACCCGGGAGTACGGAATAGAACTGGGTGAAGAGGAAGCCCAGGATATACTGGCCCGGGCTCGGCTGATGTCCATTGATAAAAAACGGTCTCTTTTTGACAAGGAACTGATGTATATATATGAAGAGTATATAAAAGAGAAGTAAGGGTGCTGCTAGCAAAGGGTAAGGGTACTAACCAAAAATAGGTGGTAACACATAGTAATGAGGTTAATTTTGAATTCTTAATTTTTAATTTTAAATTATCGTGGAAATACACCGTATTTCTCTTTATTTTAATTCTAAACGAATCCGTGTAGATTCCGCGGGTTCACCCTACACCCTGCGGGTACTACTGATGTTCCCGTTGGTCACAATTAAGGTTGCGGGCACCACTGATATGAACTTCGTTCATAATTAAGTTTGCCGGGTCAGAATTATTTGGAATATCAACTGAAGGGAGAAATAAAAGCATTGGGGAAGACAATAGCTGAGAAGATTTTAAGTAGAAAGAGTGGTCAGGATGTCAAGGCCGGTGATATAGTTATTGCCGATTTGGACTTCGTTATGGGGCAGGATGGAACTTCTCCCCTGGCTATCAAGGCTTTTGCGGAAATGCAGGCTACCAAAGTTTTTGACCCTTCCCGGGTAGCTATGGTAATAGACCACAGTTCCCCCAGTCCGTTAGAAGGGGTGTCTGAGCTGCACCGGCAAATGCGGGTGTTTGCAGGAGAACAGGGAATTAACTTATATGATATTGGTGATGGTGTTTGTCACCAGTTAATGCCTGAACAGGGCCATGTAGTTCCCGGAGACCTGGTAATAGGGGCGGATTCCCATACCTGTACTTATGGGGCCATAAATGCCTTCTCCACTGGAGTAGGATCAACTGACCTGGCGGCGGGTTTAGTTGCCGGTAAACTGTGGTTTAAAGTACCGGAAACATTTAAATTCATACTAAATGGAACCTTACCTGCGGGCGTATTTTCCAAGGACTTGATTCTTTATCTGATTGGAGATGTAACTGCTGACGGTGCTACCTATATGGCAGCAGAATATTTGGGTGAAGCTATTGATGCTTTATCGGTAGAAGGGCGATTTACTATCAGCAATATGGCCATAGAAATGGGGGCTAAATGCGGGCTGATGGCAGCCGACCAGAAGACGGTAGAGTGGGTAAAGGCTCATAGCCGGAAAGAGTTTGAAATTACTAATCCTGATGCTGATGCGATATATGCCACAGTGAAGGAGTATGATGTTTCTAACCTGGAACCGCAGATAGCCAGGCCTCATACTGTGGATAATGTTGCACCAATAAACCAGGTATCCGGAACCCCGATTCAGCAGGGGGTTATAGGCACCTGCACCAATGGTCGGATGGAAGACCTGCGTATTGCTGCCCAAATTTTAAAGGGTCGTAAAATAAATAAAAATACCCGATTAATTGTAGCACCTTCCTCTCGGCAGATAATGCTACAAGCTATGCGCGAAGGTTTATTGGAGACATTTGTCGAAGCTGGTGCTGCCGTAGTAACACCAGGGTGCGGTCCCTGCGTTGGTACTCATAACGGCGTACCCTCAGATGGAGAAAATGTTATTTCCACTGCTAACCGCAACTTTAAAGGACGCATGGGTAACAACCGGGCTTTCATATACCTGGGTTCACCGGCAACCGTAGCAGCTTCAGTCTTGCAAGGAAAAATCACCGACCCCAGAGAATATCTGGTTTAGCACAATAATAGACCAGGAAATTGACGCGGATTGCGCGGATTTGGTAAGGATAAACGCGGATTTTTAATAAAGCAAGATGAAT
>JAAYCQ010000024.1 GCA_012729715.1 Syntrophomonadaceae bacterium | reverse complement strand
GTATTCATACTTGAACTTCTTCATGGCCCGGGCCAGCATAGTCCCTACCGAACCAATAGATACTTCCATTACATCTGCCATTTCCGCATAAGACATTCCAGACATTTTCATCTTGAGCAGCATCTGCCCAGAAGAGACAACGATTGCGGAGGTACGATATATTTTAGGAATGATTGGAGGGAACTTGAACGAAGCAATTCAGAAACTTAAACGTTTTACATACCCTATTTGAAATTTTGTCCGGCAAGAGCTGCAGCCGTTTCGTTTACTATTAAGATCGCTGCATTTGTTTCCTCAACATAAAAAAAGCAGGGCATCTTCGTTAGAAAATACTCCCGCTGACTTTTTTCTTTCAGTTTTCTATATTTACCATACCATAAAATGCCAAACCCAAGGAAGTTGTCCCGCGTCATGGAGGAATAATTTGCACTTGGTGTATTGGAAAATGTCCAAATGGAATCCCGCACATAACCCGTTGTCTGACAGTACAGCGTAATATCATCCAACAGCTTTCGCTTTTCCTGTTTTCCCATCGGCTTAATGGTAGAATTGGTAAGGATGAAATCTATGAACGGATATATTGCAACAACTTTTATATCAAATTGCGATATTCTCTTCTTCCATCTACAATGGCATATATAATTACCAACTTATCTGCCTCATTTATCTTGTAAAAAACAAGATGTCTTTCAACAATCACTACTCTATACCCTTGCTTTTTCAAAATCGTATATCGAGGAACACTTCCCGACTCTGGAAACTCCTGAAGACGATTAATTGCTGTTTCAATCTTGTCTAAATATCCAAGTGCAATATCAATATCACCAGAATCATCGGCAATATAAAAAATGATTTCACGGAGCTGTTCCTCCGCTTTATCCGTTCGTAAAATTTTATACTTCATCCATTCTTCCTTTCCAGTAAAGATGCACGAAGATCATCGAACGAATTCTGCATTGGTGCCAATCTCCCATTTTTCACATCATCATCCGCCTCTGCAAGAGTTCTAAGTAGTTCCAGTTCCGATTTCATCTGGTAGTAATCCTGTAAGCCAAGAACTGCTGTATCACCCCGTCCATTTACAGTAATAATAACAGCATCTCTTGATTCTTTGCACTGCTTGGAGATTTCACTATAATGATTTCTTAAATCAGCCGATGGTCTGATTGCTTCTCCCATGGTGGTATCACCTCATTCCAAAAACTTGATAATCTTATTATAATATAATATAGTCGTATAATATCATAATATGACTATATTGTTAAATCGTTATTCTCTAACTCTTGTGTTAACGCCTTCAAGTCATCAACGAGTTTTTTGAACCGCTCCTCGCCTTCAATATAGACATCGTTGTAATAAACTGGCTTGCCAAACAGAATCTTTGTTGCTCGCTTAATTCTGCCCCAAACCGTATTGTAATTGTGGTCGTAACGGGAATCCTGCACCGTGATGTTATAACTGATGTCGCCATCTTCCCATTTTGTCTTTTCGACCACAAACATACAGCACTTGCAGTCGCAGGGCAAGATAACCATTTTGTTTTCACTTTTCATTGCAATCCCCCTAAAAGCGGGCACGGCACTCTATGAAATTATGGATGTAGAGTGCCACGCTTTATTATATTCAGCTATGAGGTCTATTAAAAATATCCAAAAATGGCCTGTTGGTTGACGTATTAAAGGATGCGAAGCCAATCGCGCCTACCATACAAGATTCTTTCGATGTCAACCACCTTGTTCCCCTCATCAATGGAATAGAACACAACATAGTTTTTTAAGGGTAATTTTCTGTATCCCATTTGTGCAAGCCGCTCATCGGCGACAAAAGGATGGCGCTGCGGCATATCGGAAAGACCCGCCATAGCTTCTTCGAAAAGCTCTATCATGCTTAGTGCCGATATGGGGGCGGACAACTGCGACGTGATATATCGGACTATGTCTTTAAGATCGTTTTCGGCTGGTTCAGATACATCCACTCTATATTTTGCCATTAGTGATTCCCTTATTGATATCCTTTATGACCTCCTTAAGCGGACGTTTTTTACCGGCCTTCACCGCTGCCCTGCCTTCGTCGAGCAAACGGTAAAGCTCCAGCTTTCCGCTCAATGCTTCATAGGTTTCGATGCTCATGACGGCCAAGTCCCCTTGTCCGTTCTTGGTGATAAAGACGGGCTCGCGGCTTTCATGGCAGAAAGTGGATATATCGTTATAATTGTTTCTTAAATCGGTGCTTGATTTAATGTTGGGCATTACGAATACCTCCTCGGATAAATCTAAAGATATTATACCCGAATTTCTTTAGAATATCAAAGGGAAGTAAGGGGACGTTCTTTTGCTTCCTATTATCATGCCTTATGACTGATTCCCGTTACACGCGCTATTTGGCGTTGCAGGACATCGCTGCGGATATCCCGCTCGCGCCTAAACTTACCCTGATGCCAGACGGTCGCTTTAATTTTGTTTACTCATCGCTTAGCAGCTATTTGAATTACGGAAAATATGAAATCACGGGAACGGAATACAAAATGGTACGCCCCGTAAAGTGGAAGATATATTGAAAGATATGGAGAAAGTGGAAACAGACTTGCGCCGGCTTCGTGTAGCCCGCGATCTGGCCAATCATCAAGCTGTGGTAGCCTGGAAAATAGAAGGTTACGATAAACTATCCATTGCGGAAGCATTGGAATTGGCTAAACAATTTCGTGAACGCCTTAACCTGTACCGGCAAATGGCCCGGGAAAACCCTAATGTCCATTCCGTAGTTAATTTTAGGTCTTTTGGCTCTGGCTCCGATATGTTAGCCCGGGTCACCTATGATCCGGCTTTCTACCAGCACCAGGCTAAAAAACTGGAACGACAGGTAAATGCCCTGTCTATTGCTATTGATAAAGCTAATCAAACCGTACAACTTGAGTTTGACGCCAGTCCTTACCTGGAAGGCCTGGAGGCTTAAATACCTGTAATAGAAGTTATTACTAAACCGGGTGCAACCCTGGTAGCAGTAGTAATCCTCAATGGTAGGGGGATCAAAATCTCTTCAGCCCTGCCCAGGTCAACAGGCGGCGGGTTACGTGCACAAAAACCACGATTCAAACGGGGGATTAAACCCCGCACAGCAAGGAGAAACTTTCAAAATAGTATCCATTTGCCTCTCAGTTCCCCCTGCCTATTAGTTCTTTCTTGATATTCATCTCTGCATG
>JAAYCQ010000174.1 GCA_012729715.1 Syntrophomonadaceae bacterium | reverse complement strand
TTTGAATTGAGGAAGGAAAGCTATCGCTTTCCGGATTACAAAAAAAACAAAAGCGTTAGCTTTTGTACCTTAATTAAGAATTCAAAATTAAAAATTAAAAATTGAAATTAAATTTCCTGGTGACAATGGCGGAGGGGAAACACCCGTTCCCATACCGAACACGGCAGTTAAGCCCTCCTGCGCCGATGGTACTGCAGATTTCTGTGGAAGAGTAGGACGTTGCCAGGAATTAATTATTTTCTGGCTACATATTAGCCAGTCTTGTTGTTATTACCTGCTCGGCGTAGGACGCCCTCATCGCCCTATCGGGCTCGAGGACACGGATGTTCGTCCTGGCGGACTCACAATTAAGGTAGTTGCCAGGAATTAAATTTTTCAAACAGGGGGACGTTCTTTTTGTTTGGTTTCAACCAAACAAAAAGAACGTCCCCCTGTTTTGTTTAAAAAGAACGTCCCCCTGTTTTGTTAACACTTTTGTTAGTTTCTGCATAAGCTATGGGCAGGCGGAGATACTTTTTAAAAAAAGGAGAGTATTTTATGGAAACGGCTGACGCCGGCAGTAAAGAAAAACCAATGACCGGGATACTTTTACCACGTTGTCATCTTTGCGGCAAAGTGCCGGAAAAAGGAATACGGGGCGGTATAAGGATAAGAAAAACCTTTATCTGTGAGCAATGTGAATCCCACATAGTCTTCCTGCAGGCGGGAGATAGTCAATACCAGACGGTATTAGAGCAAATAAAAAAAATATGGTAGCAACCCATACTAATAAGCACAAAACGTGCTTATTTTATTATTTTTGGAAGAATTATCACTTTAAGATACAATTAATGCAATAATGGTTGGCTGTAAAAACCTATTTATATATAAAGGAGATTTTATATTTGCCAGGTTCAACGCCTATTTACACAGCTTTGCAGCGATATGCAGGTAAAGATTTTCTCCGCTTACATATGCCCGGGCATGTAGGCAAAGGTATTAAACAACACGAATTATGCCGCCTGGCTGCTTTGGACTTGACTGAGATACCGGGCCTTGATGATTTGCACCTGCCGACCGGGATAATCAAAGAATCGCAGGAGTTACTGGCACGGGCTTTTGGTGCTGCTAAGAGTTATTTCCTGGTAAACGGGGCTACTTCGGGGGTACATGCTCTGTTCCTGGCCCTTAATAAAGAAGGTGAAAAGGTTCTGCTTCCCCGTAATGCCCACCGTTCTTTTTACGGAGGTCTAGTTCTGTCAGGGGCAGTTCCCGTTTACCTGCCGGTACAGGTAGAAACAGATCTGGGCGTAGCTCTGTCCGTTACCGCCGAGGATGTAAACTCTCTCTTAATATCAAACCCGGATGTAAATAATGTTTTTATCAGCAGTCCCAGCTACTATGGGACAGGCTGTGACATTGCAGCCATTGCTGCTATCACCTCTGGCTATAATAAATTGCTGCTAGTAGACGAAGCCCATGGTGCCCATTTTGCTTTTAGCCCACTCTATCCTAAAACAGCACTGGAAAGTGGTGCTGATGCGGTAGTTAATGGTCTGCATAAGACTCTGCCAGTTTTTAACCAGGGTGCCTGCCTGCATTTATCGGCACGGCTGGCAGGGGATTTAAGGATAGCAAAAACGCTAAGCCTGTTAACCACTACCAGTCCTTCGTATCCTATTTTGGCCTCAATCGAGCTGGCCCGCAGATTGATGGAAGAAAGCGGGGAAAGCTTGCTGGAAGAATCTTATCAGCTCTCCACGGAATATCGCCGGAAGATTAACGCTATCGCCGGTTTGAGTTGCTGTGAACAAGAACTACAGGCGGTTAACGGGGTTATGGGATTAGACCCGCTTAAAATATTGGTTTCGACACGGGGAAGCGCTTTAAACGGTTACCAGTTTGGAGCATTATTAAGGGAAAGGTATGGTGTTCAAGTCGAACTGGAGGACCACAATTTTATCCTGGCTATGTTTTCTATATTCCATAACCGTAATGACTGGGAGAAGTTTTACCATGCCTTACAGGCCATTGCTGCCACTTATCCGGGCAGGGAAAGAACTAAACCCAGGGTAGAACTGCCTCCCTTGCCCCCTATGCTGCTTACCCCTCGTCAAGCGTTTATGGCTTCCTCCCTTAAGGTACCTGTAAAAGAGGCACTAAACCGCGTAACGGCAGAGATGATTGCTATCTACCCACCTGGGGTCCCCTGCCTCTTGCCCGGTGAATTAATTAACCAGGAAATGCTGGATTATATCACTTATCTGGGTAAAAACGGCACCCGCATACAGGGCCCCCAGGATCCTAGTTTGCAATATATAAATGTAATTAGTTAGAAAACAGGGTGCTGGTAGCAGACGGTTTAGGTATGGCAAAGTTCAGGGGTAACCCAAAGTAGCGTGGTTAATTATGAATTTTTAATTTTTAATTTTGAATTAACGTAGAAATGCTTACGCATTTCTTTTATATTGTCATACGTTGTTGTATTTGTCAGATATGCAAGGTAATAAGAAAAGTTAAAATAAGACAGCAACCTTAATTGTCAACGATAGTTCACATTGTAGTACCCGTAGGGTTTATTTCCACCATAATTCAAAATTGAAACACCTCTTTAGAACTATATTCACCAATATGCAATCAGTTGAGGGTTTTTGCAGTATTGTATTTTCCAGTTTAACGTTTATGGTCTATTATATTAACATAGGCAGAAGACATAGCCCATTTCAGGTAATTATAATCAAAAGAAGGTGTAGGTACTGGCAAGCAGGGGAATATTCATAAGCCTGGAAGGAATAGACGGCTCAGGCAAAACCAGTTTAATAGAGTCCCTTAAGCCTTATATTGAACAGCAATTTGGTTTAGCAGTGCTGAGTATAAGGGAACCGGGTGGTAATATAATATCAGAAAAGATAAGAGAGTTGCTGCTGGATGTTACTAACCAGGGAATAACCTCCAGGACCGAAGCCCTGCTTTATGCAGCTGCCCGCAGCCAGGTAGTAGAACAGGTTATAAGCCCGGCCCTGAAAACAGGCAAAATAGTACTGGCTGATCGTTATATGGATTCCACCATAGCTTATCAAGGTTACGGACGGGGATTGGAACTTGCTTTCTTACAGGAGCTAAATCAGCTTTGTACCGGTGGGCTTAAACCGGATTTAACCTTGTTGCTGGATTTAAGTAGTGAAGAAGCCTGGGGCAGGCGGGAAAAGGAGATTCCTGATCGCCTGGAGAAAGAAGGCTTAGTTTTTCAGGAAAAAGTCAGAAAAGGATACCTTTCTCTGGCAGAACAAGAAAAGGACCGGATTAAAATCCTGGATGCCAGGCAGGAACCGGTAAAAGTCCTGCAGCAGGCTATCGGCTGGCTGGATGAAATATTGAGGTGAACCTGGAATATTGAGGAGGTGTCTTAAATGAAGATAGACCGGGAGCGGGATAAAATAAGCAACTTCAGTGCTCCGGGTAAAAGAGGCGTACAGGGAGTACAGAAGAGTACGGCTTCTTCCTCCTTTGAACAGGAACTGGCCCAGCGGCGTGATGCGGAAAGCCAATATCGCATGCAGGAAATATTAAAAGATATTGATCGCTTAAATGATAAGCTAAACAGAAGTTTGAATGTAAATGATTTAATGCTATATAAGAAAAAGGTTAAACAGTTTTTACAGGAAGCCACTGCCCGGGCTTATGCCGTAAAACAAGAAAGGGGTCGTAATCGCCGAGGCCGCAGCCTGTTGATTTCGATTGCTACTATAGACAAGGAAGTAGAGCTACTTATCGAGGATTTTATAAGAGAGCCTAAAGAACCGGTCGATGTGCTGGCTACCCTGGATAAAATCAGAGGTATGCTGGTAGACCTGATGATATAATAAGGTGGAGTTATGGATTATTTTGCTGGAATTGTTGGCCAGGAACGGGCCGTTGATTTGTTAACGAAAAGCATGAATAACGCTAACATTAGTCATGCCTACCTTTTTTCCGGCCCGGCCGGGGTGGGAAAAATGCAGGTGGCTCTGGCTTTTGCTCATAGCCTTATCAACTTGCAGGATAAACAGGCGCGGGTATATTTTAACGAGAACATACACCCGGATCTTTTAGTCATAGAAAAACTGGAGAATCGCAGCTTAATCAGCAAAGAGCAGATAACTCAGGAACTGGAACCCTGGTTGGCCTTAAAACCATATCGGTCCCAGCACCGGGTAGCAATAGTCCGAGATGCTCATTTAATGAGTTTGGAGGCGGCCAATGCTCTGTTAAAGACGCTGGAAGAACCACCGGGGTATGCCTTAATAATATTAATCAGCGATGATGATAATTTATTAGAAACCATTGTTTCCCGATGCCAGGTGGTACGCTTTTTCCCGCTGGCGGAAAAAGACATAGCAGAGTATCTGCTAAATCAGGGTTTTGAGGGCGAAAAAGCCTCCTGGGCAGCCCAACTGGGTCAGGGTAGTATTAGCAGGGCTTTGCGTTTTGCCCAGGAAGACGGTTTGGAACAAATCTGGGATACAGTTGTTGCTATTATTACGGATTTGGCTCGAGGCCGGAAATCAGCCATCTTTGAGCTATCCGAGAAAATACAAAAAGCGCCGGACTTAAGTATCAAGTTAATGGAAACAATTTTAAGAGATACGCTGGTAGCCGGAAAAAGCAGGCAGCAAGGTATTCTCCTGGCACCGGAAATCCCAGAATTACAAAAGCTTTTGCAGGGCAAAGACCAGGGAAAAATCATGCAAGCGCTGGTGGAAATAGATAAATTGAAGGCTTATTACCGGCGTAACATAAATTCCGTACTAATAAATACCAGTATAGGCTATCAACTCTGGGAAGCGCTGCAATAGTTGATAGACCATTAAGGAGGTAATGTAATGGCCTGGGTAGCAGGGGTAAGGTTTAAACCTGCAGGTAAAATATATTATTTTGAATGCGAGAATGTTGATCTAGCGGCAGGGGATGCTGCTATTGTAGAAACTATCAGGGGTATAGAATGCGGAAGTGTGGCTATAGGCAAGCGGGAAATGAGTGAGGAAGAGCTGGTCCTGCCCTTAAAATCCGTAATACGTAAAGCTACTGATAATGATATCGAAACTTTTGAGCGGAACAAACAAAAAGAAGAAGAAGCTATGCGCATATGTAAAGAAAAGGTCAAGGAACATCAACTCCCCATGCGTCTGATTGATGTTGAATACACTTTTGACATGGGGAAAATCATATTCTACTTTACCGCCGAAGGCCGGGTGGATTTCCGGGAGTTGGTAAAAGATCTGGCAGCTATTTTCAAGACTCGGATAGAGCTACGCCAGATTGGGGTACGGGATGAAGCCAAAATGCTGGGCGGGTTGGGAACCTGTGGCCGGATATTGTGCTGTAATTGTTTCCTGGGGGAATTTGCCCCGGTTTCTATCCGTATGGCCAAGGAGCAGAATCTGTCATTAAACCCGACAAAAATATCAGGCATTTGTGGACGCCTGATGTGCTGCCTCAAATATGAATCGGACTTATATGAATCCGCTAAGGGAAACGGGGAGAACAATCATGGAGAAAAGCCTGCAGGAGTTAAAATTGATCTTACGGGAACTGATGCTGGAAGTGGGGGAGCTTAAAGAACGGGTAAGCAAGCTGGAAAGAGATTTGAATCAGGAAGAAGAACTTCCCCCGCCGGCTTATAGTCTGGAGTTAGAGGGGGAGAGCTATGATAACCTGGGTAGAATTTACCGACAGGGATATCATATTTGTCCTGCTGCTTTTGGGCAATTGCGCGGTGGGGAATGTCTTTTCTGCATAGCTTTTATGGAAAGGGAGTAATAAGTGAATCCCCAATCAAACAAGTTGGTATACGAAGGTGAAACCCTGGATGATTTAATTATCGGGGGGTACAAATTAATTCAGCCCCGCCAGGGTTATCGTTTTTCTATAGATGCGGTTCTGCTGGCCCACTTTCCTGATCTTAAAAAGGTAAAGCAGGCAGTGGACCTGGGCTGTGGTAACGGGGTGATTTCCCTTTTATTATCAGCTCGCTCAGCTACTATCAAGGTTACCGGGATAGAAATTCAGGAGGCAATGGTTAAGAGGGCACAAAGGAGTGTGGAGTATAACCTCTTACAGGAGCAGGTGGAAATTATCCGGGGCGATCTACAGGAGATAGAAAAATGTTTGCCCGCAGCATCGACCGACCTGGTATTGTCTAATCCTCCCTTTTGGAGCAGGGAAGAGGGGCACATAAGCAAAAATCCGGAAGACGCCTGTGCTCGCCACGAGATAGCCATGGATTTAACAGGCCTTATCCGGGCTGCTGCTTACCTCCTAAGGCCGGGAGGAAGCTTCTGCCTTATTCACCGGGCTGAGCGCCTGACCGATATAGTAAATATTTGTACTGCTCATAAACTTGCACCCGTCCGCCTGAGGACGGTTCATTCTTTTTGGCAAGATGAATCCAAATTGATATTGCTGGAGGCACAAAAAAGAGAGCAGGGGCGCTTGAAGATAATGCCCCCGCTGGTTATCTATAATAAGCCGGGTGAATACAGCGAAGAAATAAACCGTTTATATTATGCCGGAGAGGAAAGATAATTGATGGGTACGCTTTATATATGTGCTACTCCCATAGGCAATCTGGAGGATGCTAGTATAAGGCTGCTTAAAACCCTGCGTAAGGTAGATATGATAGCCTGTGAGGACACCCGCCAGACCTTAAAGCTTTTAAATCGCTATAAAATCAAGAAACAACTCATAAGTTACCATGAACACAGCAAGCCGGAAAAAGAAGACTACATTATTGAGTTACTTCGGGAAGGGAAGGACATAGCACTGGTATCTGATGCAGGCATGCCGGCCATATCCGACCCCGGAGAGCGACTGGTTAAAAAGGCTATAACAGCAGGTATTAAGCTGGAGGTAATACCCGGACCCTCAGCGCTAATAGCGGCCTTAGCTATTTCCGGGATTGATACTGCGGTCTTTATATTTGAAGGATTTCTTCCTTCGCGCAGTTCCCAGAGAAAAGAAAGATTGGAGATGCTAAAAGAGGAAACACGTACCATAATTCTTTATGAGGCACCGCATCGCCTGCTGGCATGTCTAAAGGATATACAATCAATCCTGGGGGAAGAGCGCCAGTTGGCCGTCGCCCGGGAACTAACCAAAGTCTATGAAGAAGTTAAGAGGGGCAGTGCCGCTGAACTTTACGAATATTACAGCCTTAATCCGCCCCGGGGGGAGATAAGTATAATTATCCAGGGTAAAGCGGTGGCAGCAGAAGCCAAAAGTCTTGTCGAAATTGCTCAGGAGGTGGAAGAGTTACTGGAACAGGGAATGGATAAAAAAGAGGCCTTCAAAATGAAGGCCCGCGAGTACGGTATTAAAAAATCCATGCTCTACAATTATTTTGTTAAATCAAAATAATTTAATTATGTATTAACCTACCTGTTTGGTTAACTCGGTAAGACAGTTTCTGCAGAGGTTTTTACCTTTATAATTAAATACTTCTTCGGCATTGCCACAGAATATGCAAGCAGGTTCATATTTTTTGAGTATGATTTTCTCGCTATCAACATAGATTTCCAGAGCATCTTTTTCTTCAATACCCATGGTGCGTCTCAACTCTATAGGAATAACAATACGGCCCAGCTCATCAACTTTTCTTACTACACCAGTTGATTTCATCATAACTACAACCCTCCTCTATATTTCAATTATACAAAATTCTCCCTACCGCAAATATACCATTGCTGGGATTAATAGTCAAGTATTTTTCTACAATTTCAGACGAAAAAATAAACTTAAAAGTATTTATTTGTTTATTATGGGCTAAATAATGCATGAAAACGCAAGATACCACCGTTTTTATCAATTACTGGTATTCTTTCCGGACTGCGGATATCAAGCCTGATATTGTGTAAAACTGTTAAG
>JAAYCQ010000173.1 GCA_012729715.1 Syntrophomonadaceae bacterium | reverse complement strand
GTCACTCTCGCCCCGTCCATGGGGCTCGCCCCCTTCCGCCGCTTCACCTCGCAGGGTGTTTCTACCATGCTCCGTCGACGGCTCCTGCATATTTATGCATCCAAACAGGGTTTTTGCAGTGGAATCAAAATTAAGAATTCAAAATTAAAGTAATGTTTGGATTGAGTACCATAGGGGGGGAGTAGATGTTTCTAACGCTTTTTGCCAATGAGCGGGGAGAATTAATGGAATATCCCGGTATAGGGATGCTGGGGCGCAGTGGTTCTGATTGGGTAGTTCCGGAGGAGGATGAGATGATTCCCTTGCCCCGGGGATCTTCGCTGGTAAGCGTTCCTGGGTGTATACCAGTTGGCCTGGATAGTGAGGGAGAATTAACTTATTTTGAGTGGGCACCTGATTGTGAAGGAAAAATTCAGGCAGTAGCTGCTCTCTTACCCCAGGGTTTTACCCGCACCCTTATGCCTGCCTGTGTGAAACGCAAATCGAATATAGACCTTCCCTTACTGGGTTATGCGGCGGTAGGGTTTAAGAAGGATAAAATATATGTAGCTGCAATCCAGACTGATGCTCACCGCAAATGGCACCCAACCTATTACAATACTGAAGGTTTGCCGGCGCGGATTGAAAAAAAGCTAAAAAAGTATCCTGATAATAGGATTCTCAGGCAACTGGCTCGCTGCTCCCTGGAATATAGCTGTTTTACGGCCCAGAATATATTCTACCAGCGCTGGGAGGGGGGCATACCTACTATACCCAGGTGTAATGCTAATTGCATAGGTTGTATATCAGAGAGCCATCTTAACGTAAACTCGCCCCAACAGCGCCTGAGTTTTAATCCCTCGGTAAATGAAATAGTGGAAGTAGGTATTGACCACCTGATAAATGCCCGTGATGCTATAATAAGTTTTGGCCAGGGATGCGAGGGTGAACCTTCTTTAAATGCTAAAAACTTGTCCCGGGCAGTAGAAATTATGCGTAAAGAAACTTCCCAGGGAACCATTAACCTGAATACTAATGCCGGCTATACTGCAGGTATAAGACAAATATGCGATGCTGGTCTAGATACTATGCGGGTGACTATATTTTCCTGCCAACAGGATAATTATATGGCTTATCATCGTCCCCTGAACTATAC
Source organism: Syntrophomonadaceae bacterium (assembly GCA_012729715.1). Lineage (GTDB taxonomy): Bacteria > Bacillota > Syntrophomonadia > Syntrophomonadales > Syntrophomonadaceae > UBA4844. The sequence goes on along the minus strand of JAAYCQ010000173.1, from coordinate 11,057 downwards.
TTTTAAAGATGTGGAGAAGTCTGTTACCTACACCAAAGATAAGGGAGTTAAGGTATCCCTTAATCTTTTAACTTTTCCGGGATTTACCGACCGGGAAGATGAAATTGAAGAACTGCTTTATTTTCTTGAAGGAAACCGTATCGATATGGTTCAATTACGTAATTTAAACATTGACCCCGATTATTTAAACAGTAACTTCAGCGGTGACAGTGGTATTGGTATACTCAATTTCATAAAATTATTAAAGGAAGAGTTACCCGGACTTCAGATTAAGTCCTACAGTCATCCGCTGGATTAGGATAATGTTTATGTCATTTAAAGGAGTCGAGGAGAAGTTGGAAAAGAAGGGACCATTTACAGTTAAAGAACTAAGGAGCCTTTCCCCGGGGACCCAATTCTGGGGTAAATATCTGATACTGGATAAAAATCAGCGTAAAATCAAAGATGGCCGCAATATTGTTAATCTTAAACTGGGCGATGCTACCGGCGAGGTTGATACAGTAGTATGGGATAATTGCAAGGTTACCGGTGAATTAGAAAATGGAGCGGTAATTGGCCTGCTGGCTGATGTAGGCTCTTATAACAACCGCTTGCAGGCAACGGCCAAGCGTATTAAGATTCTGGAAGAGAACCCGTTGGAGTATGTAAAAAAGCCTGATGTAGACCTGGATACATTAATAAGGCAATTTAAGGATATTATAAATTGGGTAACCGACCCATGTTTGCAGGAATTACTGAACCGCATCTTTACTCCTGAGGTACGAACTATCTTCTTTCGTGCCCCAGCAGCTAAAAAAATTCATCATAATTACAGCGGTGGCCTGCTGGAACATACCTTGACCGTAGCTCAGCTCTGTGCCCAGATAGCCGGGAATTATCCTGATATTAACCGCGATTTGCTGATAAGTGGAGCACTTTTACATGATATTGGCAAGCTACAGGAGTATGAAATGAAGGTGGTACCAGAATACACGGTTGAGGGCAGGCTGTTAGGGCATATCGTTATGGGCAGCGAACTTATAACGGCCCGGATAGCCCAAATGCGGGCGGAAAACATAGATTTTCCGCCTAAACTGGAATGGATGTTAAAACATATGATTTTAAGCCACCACGGCAGCCTGGAATTTGGCTCACCGGTAATTCCGTTGTTCCCGGAAGCTTTTATGCTTTATATGATGGATAATCTGGATGCCAAGATGTTTGTTTATAAACAGAAGATTGATGAAAGTGATGCAGATGAACTCTTTACTAATTATGACAGCTTCTTTGGGCAGTATTTTTTCACCTATCGTTATCAGGAAAATAATAATCGAAAGGAAGAATAGGTATGCCGATTTTAAACGTACAAATGATTACTGGCCGCAGCCAGGAAACGAAACAGGAGCTGGTAGCGGTTTTAACCCGAGAAACAGCTCGCATTCTGGATATCGAACCTGATTGGGTGACAGTGGTAATTAATGAATACACCCGGGATAACTGGGCCAGCGGCGGTGAACTTCATTCCATCAAATTGGGTGAAGGTTTTGGCCGCCAGGGAACGGGGAAGTAGTAAGAGGAATTAATCATGAAACCATCGTATAAGAAATTATTTGTCACTATATTTATATTACTTTTACTGGTAGTTATATTGCAGGAATACTATGGTAACCGCCTGGATCCAACTATGATTACGGACAAGTTAGATCTGGGACCCGCCTGCCAGGTACCGCTGCAAATAAGTTCAGAGGACCGGAATGGCAATAATATTCCTGATGCCCTGGATCTGGTACAGGGCGCTCGCCAGGAGGTAGAGCGAGGAACCCTTTATGATGCATCATATTATTCCGGCGGTTATCCGCCTCAGGGCAAGGGTTGTTGTACAGATGTAATCTGGCGAGCCTTTGAGGCGGCCGGATATGATTTTAAAACTATGGTAGATGAAGATATAAAGAATTATCCTGGAGCTTATGGTACTACTGGCAGACAGCCTGACCCGGATATAGATTTTCGCCGGGTAAAAAACTTGCAGATATTTTTTAAGCGTCACGGTCAGGAGCTTACCACCGAAGTAAAACCAGGAAAGGTGGAAAACCTCAAGCAATGGCAGCCGGGCGATATCGTGGTTTTTGGCGATCCCCTGGAACATATAGGTATCATTTCCGATCAACGTCTACACAGCGGGGTACCACTGGTAATCCATAATGGAGGCCCCCGGGCCAGTGAGGTTAATGCTTTGCAGCTCTGGCCCAGTAAAATCATCTATCACTTCCGCTTTTTCACTTAAAAAGCCAGCCATATAGTCCCTATACCGGGAGATATTAGGGATAAACGTAAAGGGAAAGTATAACCTGATATGAATTTTCTTGTGTTTTATTAGCTTTCTTGATATAATTTTCTTTGCAGTTTTTAATGGAGATTTATACATCATAATAGAATAAACAGTAACCTTTGAAGTGAGGTGAAAACAGAAAGTGAAAGAAAAAATACATCCCCAGTATCGTATGACCACAGCTAGATGTGCCTGTGGTAATGAGATTGAAGTTGGGTCTACCAAGGAGAATATAAAAGTAGAAGTTTGCTCCAAGTGTCACCCCTTCTACACCGGCAACAAAGGCAGAGTAGTTGATACCACCGGGAGAGTCGACCGGTTTAAGAAAAAATACGGCTTACAGTAAAGTGATAGCAGGGCGTAGACTCTGCTATTTTTTTAACTATCGCTATGACCGGAGGACGTACCCTAAAGGGTACACGGCAACCGCGAAAATGTCTTGACATGCTCTTCGTATACAGGAGCACGTAATCTGTAGGGGCGAACCCATGTTTTCGCCCGGAATAGGCAGTTTTATAGGCAACGGGATTCACCCTTCGGTGGTCAGCGGTCGGCTGTGCAGACACACGGGTTAAGCCCCTACAAACATATTTAAGGTGGTATTTAATGAACAAGAAAGTTCAATATGGCGGTATGGCTGTTATAGAAGGGGTAATGATGCGGGGACCTGAAAAAATAGCCCTGGCTGTCCGTAAAACTGATGGCAGCATTGAACTGGAAGAAGAACCTGTATCCGACCTGCCGGTACGTTACTCCTTTTTAAAATGGCCTTTAATAAGAGGTACTTATGTTTTAATTGATTCAATGGTAGTGGGTATGCGGATGCTTAATAAGTCAGCTAATATGTCACTGGATGAAGAGGAGGAGGAACTCTCCGCCGGGGAAATTTTTATTACCGGTTTACTAGCATTCGTTCTCGCTATAGTGCTTTTTGTGGCACTACCAACTGCTATCGTACATTACACCAGTCAGTTTCTGGGCGGTGTTTTAATACAGAATATAGTAGAAGGCATTATACGCATATTCTTTTTCCTGGCTTATGTTTGGGCTATTGGGCGAATGCAGGAAATAGATAGGGTTTTTATGTATCATGGGGCTGAACATAAATCCATATTTACCTATGAAGCGGGGGAAGAACTTACCGTGGAAAATACCAGCAAATATACTACCCTCCATCCCCGTTGCGGTACCAGTTTCATTCTTATCGTTTTGATTATTTCTATCCTGGTGTTTGCCCTCCTGGGTGAAGGAAATCTGTTTTACCGTATATGGTCCAGGATTGCAGTTCTGCCAATAATTGCAGGCCTGGGTTATGAGTTTTTAAAGTTTAGTGGAAAATATTATAACAACCGCTGGGCTCGGATTTTAATTGCACCCGGTCTTTACCTGCAAAAGCTTACCACCCGGGAACCTGATGATAGCCAATTGGAGGTTGCTATCGCTGCCTTAAAGGCAGTTATACCCGGGGAAAAGACCGAGGATTGCGTGGAGATAGCAAAGGGTTAGGTAGCGAGATTAGTAATGGTACCCCGTTGTACCGGGGTTAATTTTGAATTTATAATTATGGGAAAAATACTTCGTATTTCTAGATGACAAAATTTGTATGCTCTTTGATGTTCCCTCTACGTCTAAATTAATTAATTTTAGACTATTGGATACAAATAAGAAGAAATGCGAAGCATTTCCACATTAATTCAAAATTTAAAATTCATAATTAAAAATTGCAGAGGAGGGTTTCGAATGCTGCATAAACTGGATAGTATCGAAGAAAAATATGATGAATTAACTGAACAACTGAGCAAACCGGAAGTAATATCCGATCAGAATAAATTCCAAAAATATGCCAAGGCTCATTCGGACCTCAGTGATATAGTTTCTCAGTACCGTGAGTACAAATCATTAATCCAACAGATTAATGATGCCCAGGAGATGCTTACAGAAGAACAGGAAGAAGACTTTAAAGAGATGCTGTTGGAGGAACTGGAAAGCCTGAAGGAAAAGAAGGGGATGGCAGAGCATGATTTAAGAGTATTGCTCTTACCCCGTGACCCTAACGATGAGAAAAGCGTTATTATGGAAATCCGGGCAGGAACCGGAGGGGAAGAAGCGGCTCTTTTTGCCAGTAATCTGTTTCGTATGTACACCCGTTATGCCGAATTGCAGGGTTGGAAGATAGATATAATGGATTCCCATTATACTGATATTGGTGGTATCAAGGAAATTATTTTTGTAATCGATGGTCAGGGAGTCTATAGCCGCCTTAAATATGAATCAGGTGTACACCGGGTACAACGGGTTCCCACCACCGAATCAGGTGGGCGCATACACACCTCTGCAGCTACGGTAGCTGTATTGCCCGAAGCGGAAGAGGTAGAAGTGGAAATAGATCCTAACGAAATCCGGGTGGACGTATATTGTTCCAGTGGACCTGGAGGACAGTCGGTTAACACTACTCAGTCGGCAGTTCGCCTTACCCATGTTCCTACCGGCCTGGTAGTAACCTGCCAGGATGAGAAGTCTCAACATAAAAACAAGGCCAAGGCCATGCGAGTTCTAAGAGCCCGGCTCAAAGACATTATGGAAGCGGAAATGAATGCTGAAATGGCTGGTACCCGCAAAAGTCAGGTGGGCAGCGGTGACCGCAGTGAACGCATTCGTACCTATAATTTCCCCCAGGGTAGAGTAAGTGATCATAGAATTAACCTCACCCTGCATAAACTGGATTTGGTACTGGAAGGGCAGCTTAATGAAATAATTGACGCTCTTATCGCCAATGACCAGGCTGAGCGTTTAAAACAGGTGGATTAATTTGCAGAGCTGGACGGTAAAAGAACTACTGGAGTGGACCAGCAATTATTTTAAAGAAAAAAATATTAAGGAAGCCCGCCTGGAAGCGGAAATCCTGTTGGCCCGGGTACTGGGGAAAGACCGGGTCTATTTATATTCCAATTATGACGCTCCAGTTAATCAGGATGAAAGAAGTATCTTCAGGGAATTTGTAAAAAGAAGAGCCAGGAAGGAGCCGTTAGCTTATATTACCGGAACCAAAGAGTTTATGTCCTTGGAGTTCAAGGTTAATCCGGCAGTTTTAATTCCCCGTCCGGAAAGTGAAATAATAGTGGAAAAGGCTATCGATCTGTTTAGAGACCAGCCCTGTTCTATATGTGATATAGGTACCGGCTCAGGTGCGTTAGCTATTAGTATGGCTCATTACCTGCCTTTAGCCCGGGTTTTTGCCACCGATATATCGAAGCAAGCACTGGAAACGGCTCGAGAGAATGCTGCTTCGTTGCAGGTAGGGGTTGAATTTTTGGAGGGGGATTTGCTCTCTCCTTTTTTAGATAAAGAACATTATTTTGACTTAATAGTAGCCAACCTTCCCTATATTTCGCAGGAGGAATACCATACTCTGGACTCCGGGGTAAAAAACTACGAACCCCAACTAGCCTTATTGGCTCCCGGAGATGGGTTGGATATTTACCGACATCTTTTGCCCCAGACTTTCGATTTGCTTAAAGAAGGGGCTTATCTTTTTCTAGAAATAGGATGCCAGCAAGGGGAAAAGGCTATACAGATGATGAATAGTTTTGAAGAAGTGCAAATAGTCAAAGACCTGGCTGGATATGATCGGGTAGTCATGGCCAGAAAGGGGTCGGTCAGGTGATAACCGAATACTGGAAAGTCGATCCGGTAAATCCGCAATCAGATATTATAACCCGGGCTGCAGATTTAATAAGGGATTTACAACTGGTAGCATTTCCTACCGAAACTGTTTATGGTTTAGGTGCCCTGGCCAGTTCCAGTGAGGCAGTGGCGAAAATATTTGCGGCCAAAGGCAGACCTCCGGAAAATCCCCTGCTGGTACATGTAAGTAAAATAGAGCAGGTAAAGGAACTGGTTCCGGAGATACCGGAAACCGCCCGTTTATTGATGGACAAGTTCTGGCCCGGCCCCCTGTCGATAATATTGCCGTGCCGGAAAGAGGTTCCAGCTATTGTCCGGGGAGGGAAAAGCAGTGTAGGCCTGCGGATGCCGGCTCACCCGGTAGCAAGAGCTCTTATTGAGCAAACCGGGCCTATTGCTGCTCCCAGTGCTAACCTTTCCGGGCGTCCCAGTCCTCTTACTGCCGAGCATGTTAGAAGTGACTTGGACGGTAGAATAGCAGCAGTCCTTGATGCCGGCAAGACTGGAATCGGATTGGAATCAACCATAATTGATTTAAGCCAGGATAAATATCGGGTATTGCGTCTGGGAGGACTTCCCCTGGAGGAACTGCAACAGGTGCTGGATGACAAGATACAAATTATAAATAATGAAAGCGATGAACTGCCCCATTACCAAACTAGCTCCCGGGTTATTATTTGTCAAAATGAAAGAGATTTTATTGATCAGCAGGAATACTGGCTTGGGCAGGAAAAAAAACTGGGAATTGTTTCAAGTAAACCAGGATACTCGCATATAATTAACAAATCAGACCCGGTATACTATTTAGACCTGGGCCAGGATAGTAGTAATCTCTATACTATATTACGTGATGCCGAACAGGACGGTATACAGATACTGCTCTTCTCCCCCTTACCCCAAAACTTAACCGGTATTAACCGGGCTTTGCTGGAACGTATTAATAAATTATGAATTTTAAATTTTTAATTATGAATTAATGTAGAGATGCTCCGCATCTCTCTTTATTATCATTAAATTATCACTGCGAAAGGCATAAAAAGGAATTAGACTGACGTTGAAGATGATTAACGATTATTCATAAAAGATAGAAATAAAAAGAAATACGGAGTATTTCTACGATAATTCAAAATTCAAAATTAAGAATTCAAAATTAATACACTATCTTTTTCAACCATGTATTTACCAAACAATTCAGCCCGGGGTGAGCTAACCTGATAGGGGATTAGAATAATGGAACAGCTTTTAACTATAATACTGGTAGCAGTGGTACTGGGCCTGGATGCCTTTTCACTTTCCCTGGGGCTAGGATTGCAGGGAAGGTCCCGGAGTTACGGATTAAAATTTTCTGCTATGGTAGGGGTTTTCCATATTATAATGCCGCTGGTAGGTCTTAATCTGGGTCTGGCAGCAGGCAAATTTCTGGGAGTATGGGCTTCCCGTTTGGGAGCTGCTATACTGGCCTATATAGCTGTTGATTTCATAATTAAAGGTTATCGCCAGACCCGACCTCATAGTTATAGTTTCAAAGAAGGTAAAGCGGTAATTACAAAGCAGAACGATTCTTATCGGGAAAATTGGGGAAACATGTTACTATTAGGAATATCCGTAAGCATTGATGCCTTGACAGTAGGGTTTAGTTTGGGTACCTTTAAAATGCCCATTTTTATAACCGTTATTATCATGGGTATGGTAGCTGCTATCATGACCATGCTAGGATTCTTAGGAGGACGAATGTTCAGCCGCCTGGTCGGAAGCTATGCCCAGATGGCTGGAGGGCTAGTGCTGGCAGTACTAGCTATAAAACTACTGTTTTAAAGGAGGATAAAGGCTGTGAAGAGGATACTGTTGGTTTGCACCGGTAATACCTGCCGTAGTCCCATGGCACAGGCTATATTAACCAGACTCCTGCAAAGCAGTGCAACAGGAGCAGAAGAATACGAGATATTAAGTGCTGGATTAAGCACCATTGATGGATTAGCTGCCACTTCTGAGGCGGTGATTACCATGTCTGATGAAGGCATAGACCTTACCTACCATAAATCCCGCCAACTTGACACCGATTTAATTCTAAATGCTGATTATATTTTTACTATGACTGGTGCCCAACGTGACTATCTACAGGACAAGTTTTCTGATAAAATTCCGGTAATCCACACTATTAATGAATTTGCCGGTGAAGGAGATAAAGATATAATTGACCCTTTAGGCCGGGGTCTGAAAGCTTACCAGGAATGTGCGTATCAGCTGAAAACATTACTACCCCGGGTTATTAACAAACTGCAAGATTTAGAAAAGCCCGGGCAGAATAAACGTAAGCTGGTCATAGGTGGTGACCATGCCGGTTTGGAGCTTAAAAGAATATTGATAGAAGCACTGGAAGCCGATAATTATGAGATTATAGACTGTGGCACTTTTTCCACTGAATCGGTGGATTATCCGGATTTTGCCGAAAGAGTAGCAACAGTAGTTTTGCAACATAAAATCAAGGGCATTATTATTTGTGGAACTGGTATAGGTATTTCCATTGCTGCCAATAAAATTCCGGGAATACGGGCAGCCCTCTGCTATAACCTGGAGACCGCCAGGTTGGCCCGGGAACATAACGATGCCAACATTATTGCCTTAGGAGCCCGCATGTTGGATGACCAACTGGCTATAGATATAGTTAAAACCTTTCTGGTTACCGAATTTGCTGCTGGGAGGCACCAGCGACGGGTAGATAAGATAACGCAAATGGAGAAAAAATGTTTGGAAGGAGATAAACCGGGTGGATTATATTGAAAAATATGTAAAGCCTGTAGACCCAGATGTTGCTGCGGCTATTCAACAAGAAGAGCTGCGCCAAAATTACAAACTGGAGCTGATTGCATCGGAGAACTTTGTTTCCCGGGCAGTAATGGCAGCCCAGGGTTGCGTAATGACCAACAAGTATGCTGAAGGTTATCCGGGTAAAAGGTATTATGGGGGCTGTGAAAACGTAGACGTGGTAGAGGAATTGGCCCGGGAAAGGGCTAAAAAACTGTTTGGCTGCGAGCATGTTAATGTCCAACCCCATTCAGGAGCTCAAGCCAACACTGCGGTATACTTTGCTGCGGTAAAACCAGGAGACAGCATATTAGGAATGAATCTTAGCCATGGGGGGCATTTAACTCACGGCAGCAAGGTTAATATATCAGGTAAATACTTTAATTTTGCCGAATATGGGGTAAATCCGGAGACTGAGACTATTGATTATGATGAGGTTAGAGAAATAGCCCGGCAGGTAAAACCAAAGCTTATTGTAGCTGGAGCCAGTGCTTATCCCCGCATTATTGATTTTGTGAAGTTCAAAGAAATTGCTGATGAAGTAGGCGCGCTGCTATTTGTAGATATGGCTCACATAGCCGGACTAGTAGCAGCTGGACTTCATCCCAGTCCAGTACCCTATGCTGATTTTGTTACTACTACTACCCATAAGACCTTACGGGGGCCCCGCGGCGGCATGATTATGTGTAAAAACGAGTGGGCGAGAAAGATTGACAGCGCTGTCTTTCCCGGGATCCAGGGAGGACCACTAATGCATGTTATAGCTGCCAAGGCGGTTTGCTTCAAGGAAGCTTTGAACAGTGATTTTGTTGATTACCAACATGGTATTGTAGAAAATGCTCAAGCTTTAGCATCCAGCCTGGTTGAAAAGGGATTACGTTTGGTATCCGGCGGGACTGATAACCACCTTATGCTGGTAGACGTCAGGCCGAAAAAACTAAATGGCAGCGAAGCTGAGGAAATACTGGAATCCATTAATATTACCGTTAATAAAAACGGCATTCCCTTTGATCCGGAAAAACCAACTGTAACCAGCGGTATAAGAATAGGTACACCGGCGCTAACCAGTCGGGGAATGAATCGAGAGGATATGCAAGAAATAGGAAATATTATTGCTATGGCACTTAATGATCCGGCAGAAGAAAAAGTACTGGCAGAAGCCAGGAATAGGGTAGCAAAACTTTGTGATAAATATCCCTTGTATTAAATATAATTGCATGAAAGTTTTTGGGGAGATAAAAAATGGAGACTAAAACATTATCATTACCCAGGCTTAACCAGCTAAATCCAACTTTGGAGTCAACTGCACTTAAACTTATGGAGGAGGCCGGAGAACTAGCTCAGGCTATTGGCAAGTTTAGAGGGTTAAGTGGAGAAAAGGTTAGTATGGATGAGAGTACAGTAGTTAAGGAAATAGCACGAGAACTGCTTGATGTAGCCCAAACGGCTGTGACCATGATGTTTGTTATGGAAGAACAATTTGGAATCGACATAGATAGCGTTCTCTGGGAGCACCACCAAAAGCTGGAACGTAAAGGCTACTTAGTTCAGGGATAAAATATAATTCGACAAAATATACTACAAAAAGGCATGATTCTTTAAAGGACTTTGCTTTATCGTGCTCGAAATAAATCTACTTATTGAGTATGTAATAGATTTCACCAGAACAAATGAGCTATATATACCGGTAATTACTTAAAGTCAGAATACCGTTAAATTTTAATAAAATTAAAAAAGGATTTTGCCCGTTTATGACGAATAACGAAGAGGGGGGTTACGCCTCGCTCTTTAGACTGGTAAGGTGTTCGATATGTCAGAACGTCCAAAAAAACATTGGGCGCGCGCTTTGAGCGATGCGATTAATATGGTCACTACCACTGCCGCTGCTATAGCTATCTGTGGTTATGGCGGGTACTGGTTGGATAACAAACTAGGTACAGATCGCTGGTTAACCGTGTTTGGGGTCTTACTTGGAGTAGCCACTGGTATTAAGGTTATGTGGGACAAAATGTCGACCAGTCAGACTACGTTTTCCCAGGACGAAAATGGGGACAAAGACAACAGTTAACTTGGGGAAATCACCCGGAGTCAGGAAGCCTGCTGACTCAGGTTGAAGTTTTTGTGTCACTCCAGTAGGGGGCGGCAAAAAAACGAAAGTTCAATTAGGAGGGGGGGAGAAAGACAATGATCTTTGGTATGTGGGATGGCACCCTATTTTATTTGGGCCCAATTCCGGTCGACCATCTGGTTGTTACCGAAT
>JAAYCQ010000172.1 GCA_012729715.1 Syntrophomonadaceae bacterium | reverse complement strand
TGCTGGTAGTGTCGGTCATCAGTTACTGCCTTTCTTATAACCTGGTCAAGGACAAAACCAATCAGAGTGCCAGTGAAGCAGTAGGAAAAAATGCTTCTCAGTTGAATAATTGGTTTATGGAACAGGGCCAGGTGGTTCATGCTATAGCCCAGGATATTGAGATAAATAAGGATTTTTCAGACCAATACCTGTCAAATTACCTGATTCATAAATTCGACCGGCAAAAGTCCCAGGTTTTAGATTACTATATAGGTTTTGCGGATAAAAATCGCACGATGGTCTGCGCTACTGGTTGGATTCCCCCGCCGGATTATGATGCCACCACCAGGGAATGGTATAAGGAAGCGCTTAAGCAGAATAAACTGGTTTATATCACCCCTTACCTGGATGCTGATAGTAAACAAATGGTTATTACCCTGGCAGAGCCAATTAGAGAGGGAAATAACGTGGTAGCGGTAATAGCTGCCGATATACTGTTGACTGATATTATGGATTTGGCCGAAAAAGCACGTATTGAAGGTGCCAGCTATACATTCCTACTCGATGATCGTTATAATTTTATGATTCATCCCCAACCCGGTTTTCACCCTACTCCCGAGAAATCAGTGAATGCTGCCCAGGTTATGGAAGGCAAGTTCCGGCCGCTTATTGAAGAAATAAAACAAGGCCAATACAATATTATTGAGTTGAAAGATTACGACAATAGCAAAAGGTGTTTTGTTTTAAGCAATATCGAAGCTACCAACTGGACTTTCGGTATAGCCATTCCTCGCAGTGAGTATATCAAGCCTTTGAATAGATTACTGCTTGGGTTTGCAGTAGCCCTGGCTATTTCTCTACTAGTAGGCATTCTCATTATTCTCCCGGTGGTACGCAGCCTTTTAAAACCCGTGCTCCAACTTAATGAGGCCGTTAGCAGCTTTGCCGAAAAGGATTTCAATGCTCGCTCTCTGGTTTCATCCCAGGATGAAGTGGGCGAGCTAAGTGATAATTTCAATCGGATGGCCGATATTATTCAGGAATATAACCAAAACCTGGAACAGACAGTGGCCCAAAGGACCGCTTCTATCAGGAACCTGTTAAATAATGCTGGTCAGGGGTTCTTGTCATTTGGGCATGATTTATACATTGATGAAGAATACAGCTCTGAATGTAACCGCATATTTGGCCAGGAAATCGCCGGTCAGCGTTTTACCGATTTATTATTTCCAGGTGATGATGAGCAAAGGCAATTCATGGAAAATGCGCTGTTAACTATAATGCGGGAAGATGATGATTTGCGGCGGGAAGTATATTTTTCCCTCTTACCGGAAGAGCTAATGATAAATGAGCGTAATATACACCTGGACTACAAATTAATTATTAACGGACAAACAGAAGAAACCGACCGTATAATGATTATACTTACTGATATTACGGAGCAGCGTCAGTTGGAACTACATATGGAACAGGAAAGAAAGCTGTTAAAAATGGTAGTCAAAATAGTGGCCTATAATAATGACTTTCAGGAATACCGCAGTGATTATCAGAATTTCTGCTCCAACACTATCTGGGAACTGCTGGATAGCGATCGGCCCCAAGAAGAGATTATTGCGGAGATCTACCGGCAAATACATACCTTCAAAGGTGGTTTTGCCCAATTGGAAATGATTAATCTGGTGGAGCAACTACACCAGTGTGAATCTCAAATATCGGCTACCCGGGATGAATTGCTGGAGATGTCCGAACAGCAGATGAAAACATTTTTTGCTTCAATAAATATGCTGGATTGGATGGCGGAAGACCTTGCCCAACTTCAAGAAATACTGGGTGAACAGTACCTGGAACAGGACAATTTGGTAGTAATCGATGAGGCTCAGCTACTAGAAATTAATCAAAAGATGGTGGCTTGCCTGTCCCCCTGGGAATGTAAACTGCTATTACCGGATCTAAAACGACTGATGTATCGACCCATACGGGAATTGTTCAAGTCCTATCCCGATGCCGTAGCCCGTCTGGCGGAAAGGTTGGATAAATCTGTACTTCCGGTAGAAATAGCAGGAGGTCAGTTTCTAGTAGATACCAAGCGCTACCACGACTTTTGCAAAACTCTAATACATGTTTTCCGTAATGCGGTAGACCACGGTTTGGAATCTGCAGAAGAAAGAATAGACAGCGGCAAGGACGAATATGGTACTATTAATTGCGAAATTTTGCAAAATGAGGACAGTATTTCGGTAGTAATTTCGGATGATGGGCAAGGGATAGATATAGAATGTCTTAAAAAACGGGCGCTGGAGGGTGGCATATGTGACCAGGAAACCCTGGCAGGACTTTCCCCACAGGAGGCTTTGCAGCTGATTTTTGCTGATAGCCTCTCGGTAAAAGACGAGATAACAGCTATTTCAGGCCGGGGTATAGGCCTGGGAGCGGTTAAAGAAGAACTAGATAAACTGGGGGGAAGTGTGGAGGTTTTTAGTCAAGCGGGAATGGGAACCGTTTTTACATTTTATCTGCCTTACCTGGAAAGTAACAAATTGCCCAGCATTTCAGTTAACGATATCATAAATCCTCTTTTACATACGATAGAGAAATTTTTTAGCCAGGAAATAGGTGAAAACTTGTTACATTGTTCACCGGTGGAGAAGAAAAGCCGCCTAAAACTGTATAAGACCACGGCTTTCACTACTATAAAGGGGATAATAAGAAGCTACTTCATACTTAGTATAGATGAAGGACTGGGAAATAAGTTGGTACATAAGATGATTATCGATGAACTGGAAGCAGGGACGGAAGATTCTTACGTTGAGGATGTTTTAGCGGAGTGTGCTAATATTATACTGGGTAATTCAATAAAGCATTTTCCTGAAATACAAGAACTGGTTATGATGGAAGCACCGGTGACACTTTCTTCCGAGCGAACCGCTGTGAAATACCTGAATGCTGATATATGGGCCTGTGATATGGTTTTTGCAGCAGGAAAACTAAGTGTCAGCCTTAGAACTCAGGAAAAATTACCGGGTACTGTTAGTTAAATTAGGGGAGGTTTACCTATGGCGAGGATACTAATTGTGGATGATTCTAAGATTGTCAGGCGTAACCTGAATACCATATTAAGTAAGGCCGGCCATGAGATTATTGCTGAGGCTGAGAATGGTATGCAGGCTTATCACGAGTATACAAAATATAAACCTGATTTGGTTACCATGGATATAACTATGCCCCTGTTAGATGGAGTGCGAGCAGTTAAAAAGATAATAACTGCAGATCCCGATGCTAAGATAATAATGGTCAGTGCTATTGACCAGAAGAACATGGTTATTGCTGCCATTCAAATGGGAGCTAAACATTATATTCTTAAACCCTTTGACCCTGTTAAGGTTATTGCAGCTGTTAATGCTGTGCTGGATACTAAATCTGGCGGTGAGCAGCCCCCTACTAATAAATAGTGTCTTCAGACAACGTAGTTGTTTTACTGTTCCCCGTGGCTCTTAGCCAGGTAAACAAATGTCACCCGTAGTCTTTTAAAACACAAACGGCAGGCTAAACAGGATTATAATGATAGCAACCAGCAGCAGCGCCATGCCTAGCAGACCGCTCCAGAAGGGAACCGGTAGCAGGTTATAGACAAGATCTAAATAATAACTGACCAGGTCTTCCTGCTTTACTGGCAACAAGTTATGAGCTACCTTTTTATAAGATAAGTAGGCATAGGTGATAAGAATTAAAGCAATTGTTAAGATACTGAGTCCGATGGTCACAAATAACGCTCCTCGAATGAATTATGTGCTATTGTTCTATATTATAGGGTTATAGACCATTATAAGCAATAATATGAAGAGCAGGATTATTAAGCAGAAGGTAGAATATTATTAGTAACCCCATACCATGGTACTAAAATAACTTAAGGGGATATTCCTCTTAAGTTATTCTAATTTAAGGAGACATGAAATGACCTTGCAATTTATTACCGGGCGAGCCGGTAAGGGTAAAAGCTATTACATATACAATGAAATTCACCAACATATTTTAGAGGCCCGTAACCAGGATCGCAACCGGGAAAAATTAATATTACTGGTTCCAGAACAATACACCTTGCAGGCAGAAAGGGATTTCCTTGATAAAACCGGTCTTCAGGGTATTATGCAGCTGGAAATCCTTAGTTTCACCCGTCTGGCCCAGCGCATTTTTAATGAGGTGGGCGGTTTAACCAGGGTTATGCTCAATGGACAGGGAAAAAATATGGTTTTGCGCCGGGTTATGGAGCAACTGGAAGGGGAGTTGCTGGTTTACAACAACTCCTGTCGCCAAAATGGGTTTATTAATGAGTTGATGGATTTTCTTGCCGGTTTAAAACAAAGAGCGGTTAGTATCGATGACATTACGCAAATGCAAGATAGCATAGATAAAGATTCCCTCCTAAGCCGGAAATTAAATGATGTGACATTGATTTACCAGTACTTTAACGATTATCTGCAAGAACGCTACCTTGATAGCGAAGACTACATTAATCTCTTCATTGAAAAGATGCCCTCCAGCCGATATTTATCATGTTCCCGGATATGGGTAGATAATTTCGCTACTTTTTCTCCGCAAAGCATAAGAATCTTGGAGCAACTGATAACCGTATGTCCTGAAACTACCATTAGCCTTACCATAGATAATGATAAAGATAGACGAGATGAAGATCTCTTCATTTTGTCCCGGAAAACTTACCGTACTCTTAATGAAATAGCACGAAATAATGGCATAACTACTAGCCTGATAAATATTGCTGCCACCGCTGCCGACCAACTCAGGGATAAAGAACTGCTGCATCTGGAACGGGAGTTATATGCTTATCCCAGTCATAAATACCAGGATGCAGTTAACTGCTTAAGTGTTTTCGCTGCCGCCAATCTCGACAGCGAAGTTGAGGATCTGGCTGCCCGTTTGATTGGTCTAGTGCGGGATGAAGGGTACCGTTGGAAGGATATCGCGGTAATTTGCAATGATCTTGATAGCTATAGTGCTCTTATAAAAAGAGTTTTCCAGGAATATGCCATTCCCTTTTTTATGGATCAGAAAAAGGACATAATGGATAATCCCATAATCGAGTTTATACTGGCATCATTGCATTGTGTGGAGCGGGGTTATCTTTATGAAGACATTTTTCGCTGTCTGAAAACCGGTCTGGGGGTTCTGGATGATGAATCGTGTGAAAAGCTGGAAAACTATGTGCTGGCTAATGGTATTCGCGGTAACCGCTGGAAAGAAGCATTTTCCTGGGGAGAGGAAAATCAATTGGAGGAATTAAACCAATGGCGGGAGAAAGTAATATCTCCCCTGGAGGAAATGAAAACAGCTCTATCCGAGCAAGGGAATTTTGCTGGTATTACCAGGGCTTTGTACGACTACCTGGAAAAGCAGAAAGTACAGGAAAAGCTCCAGGATTGGATAGAAGAACTATGGGAGCAAGGGCTTTATGAAGTGGTTAGTGAGTATACCCAGATTTGGAACATGGTTATCGACACCTTCGATCAAATGGTAGAAATCCTGGGTGATCAGCAGGGAGGCTTGAAGGAATATATTAAGGTGCTGGAGGCAGGGTTCTCTTCCCATGAACTGGGCATAATTCCTACCACTGTGGATCAGGTACTGGTGGGCAATATCCAGCGCTCTAAAAGCCATGATATAAAGGCTTTATTTGTTTTAGGGGTAAATGATGGCATTATTCCATCAACTAAATCCCAGGAAGGCATATTATCTAATGATGAAATTGATTATCTGGCCAACCAGGGGATGGAAATTTCTAAAAGCCGGGAGATGCAGGTTGCTGAGGAGAACTTCCTGATTTACAATGCCCTGGCCAAGTGCCGGCATAAGCTTTTCCTATCTTATGCTACGGCTGATGGTGAAGGACGGGCTTTGCGTCCATCATTGCTTTTGGATCGTTTCTGCTATCTTTATCCCGGATTAAAGATAGATAGTGGCTTAATAAATGACCGGCAAAGGCAATTACAGATGGTAGCCCGCCCCCCAAGCACATTTAAACACCTGGTTGAGAACCTGCGACTTCACCTGGACAATAAAGCGATAGAGGATTTTTGGTGGGACGTTTATAACTGGTACCGGCGGCAAGACTGTTGGCAGGAGCATTGCATTAATATGGAAATAGCCTTTTTCCACCGTAATCAAGTTGATACCATTAGCCCTGGGTTAGCCCGGCAACTATATAAATTACCCCTGCGTGGCAGTGTTACCCGATTAGAGCGGTTTATTGCCTGTCCTTTTGCCCATTTCGTTCATTACGGCCTTTCCCCCCGGGAAAGAAAAGAGTTCTCGGTCAGGGCTCCCGATATTGGAGAATTGTTTCATAACTCACTGCTGGAATTAGCCCTGCAAATTGAAGAGCGACCGGAAAAATGGCAGGGGATAGAGCGTGAAGATTGCGAGTTGTTGATGGATACAATTATGGACGAAATGCTTACTGCCCAGGGGGAAGGGGTATTTTTCAGTAATAATCGCTATCGTTATCTGAGCCAGCGTTTAAAAAGAATAGGACGTCGGGCTGCCTGGACCGTAAATGAGCATATAAAAAGAGGCGGCTTTACCCCGCTGGGATACGAAATCCGGTTCGGAACCGGAGGAACTTTGCCGGCGCTGGCGATTGAACTTGAAAACGGTGAGAAAATGTACCTGGAAGGACGTATAGATCGGGTGGATATCCTGGATCAGGAAAATGCTGGCTATATTAGAATAATAGATTATAAGACAGGGGATAAAAAGCTAAATCTCTCGGATGCCTATTATGGCTTAAGCCTGCAACTACTTATCTACTTGCGAGCGGTCCTGGGTAGTGCCCATGAACTACAGCGGCCTATACTTAAACCGGCAGGAATTTTCTATTTCAAAATAGATGACCCCCTTATAAAGACGGAATCTGAGATTAAGGAGATAATTGAACAACAGCTAGCCAAGGAACTTAAATTACGCGGGCTGGTACTGGAAGATGTGAATATTGTAAGGGAGATGGATCGGGAAATTACTACCTATTCCGATATTATTCCAGTCGGGCTGAAGCAGGACGATAGCTTTTACGCCAACTCCGCAGTTTTGAGCGAAGAAGATTTTGATTATTTGTTGTACCATGTTGACAACTTGTTAAAAAGAGCTAGCCAGGAACTGGTGGGAGGAAAAGTAAAAATTGAACCCTATAAACTGGGGGATCAAACTGCCTGTACTTTTTGTCCTTACCGTTCTATCTGTCAATTTGACCGACAGTTACCCGGAAATAATTACCGAAACTTACCCTCCTTAAAGGATAATGAAGCTATCCTTAAAATAAGGGCTGAACAGGAGGTGGATGCCAGGTGACTTGGACGGAAGCTCAGGCAAATGCGATTAAGGCTCGGGACTGCAATCTCCTGGTAGCGGCTGCTGCCGGCTCCGGTAAAACAGCGGTATTGGTGGAACGCATAATTAAATTGGTTCTGGATGACGGTGTTGAAATAGATCGCATGTTAATAGTAACTTTCACCCAGGCCGCAGCCGGGGAGATGCGGGAAAGGATTAGCAATACCCTGCAGTCGCAGCTGGAGAGCAGACCTGAGAATGAACAGCACCTGCGGCGACAGCTAAAACTTTTGAATCAGGCCTCCATTAGCACTATTCATGCTTTCTGCACCGATGTTATACGCCGCTATTATCATCTGGTAGGGATAGATCCTGGTTTTCGCATTAGTGATAGCATGGAAAGTGATTTAATTAAAATGGAAACCTTGGAAGATCTATTTGAAAACGAATATGAAAAAGGAACCCCCATCTTTCTTAACCTGGTAGAGTCTTTCGGCAGCAGCCGAAGCGATCAAAGTTTACAAGAACTGGTTTTGCGAGCCTATGAATTTGCCCAGTGCAACCCTTATCCCCAGCAGTGGCTTGAGGCTCGGGCCTCCGACTTTAATTTAAAGGAAGATGAATTTTCTGACTGCGTATGGGTCAGGAATATAATGGAGCAAATTACTATCCAGGTGCAAGCAGCAGGAGACCTTTTTCGGGCCGCCTTGCAGCTCTGTTACCAACCGAACGGACCGGCAGTTTATGCCGACGCTTTGCAGGATGATATAAGAACAGTGGAGGATCTCCTCCAGACCCTGAACCAGGGTAACATTTTTGACATTGCTGCCAGCCTGGGTGACATTAATCATACCCGCCTGTCCCGGGTAGGGAAGGATGTGGATGATAACCTTAAAAACCAGGTTCAAAAGTTACGTAATGAAGGTAAAAAAACAATCGGGGAGGCAGGCAGTGAATTTCTGTTTAAGGAACCCTCCAAACTTTTGCAGGACCTGAATGAGTTATATCCGTTAATGGAGGAATTTTGCCGACTGGCAATTGACTTTAATAATGAATACCAAAAACGTAAGGCTGATAAAGGTATCTTAGATTTTAACGATCTGGAACATTTTGCTCTGACTATATTATCCAACCCCGAGGTTGCCGCTGAGTACCGGCAAAAATTCCAATATATTTTTGTGGATGAGTACCAGGATAGTAATGAGGTTCAGGAAACCCTTATAAATTGCATTAAAAGAGATAACAATGTTTTTCTGGTAGGTGACATTAAGCAAAGTATCTACCGTTTCCGCCTGGCTGACCCGACTTTATTTATCCAAAAAATGGAGGAGTTTAAGGAATCTGACAGGAAGATTAACCAGCGTATTGATTTGAGTTTTAATTTTCGCAGCCGCGAGGAAATTCTTAATGGTGCCAATTATATTTTTAGCAATATAATGTCCCCCTATCTGGGAGAGATCACATATGACAGCAGGGCTGCCCTTTACCCTGGACTAGAAACTAGCAATAATGGAAAATGGCCGGTTGAGGTCTACCTGATTGATAAAAATCGGGAAGATGATGAAGAAGATGAATTGGCCCAGGCAGGGGATGCTGAGATAGAAGCCCGTCTGACAGCTCAAAAAATCCGGGAACTACTGGGACAAACGATTTATGACCATAAATTAAAAAACTATCGCCCCCTGGAGTATCGGGATATGGTAATTTTAATGCGTAGTACCCGTAACTCTATTACTGCCTTCTGGGATATTTTTGCTGCCGAAGGTATACCGGTTTATGCTGATCTGGCCGGTGGCTATTTTGAATCCAGTGAAATTACCTTAATACTTAATCTTCTTCGCCTTATTGATAACCGCCGTCAGGATATTCCCTTGTTGAGCATTCTACGCTCTCCCATTACGGGGTTTACTCTGGACGAGCTGATTGAGATAAGAGTCCAGAGTCAAGCCAAGAGCTATTATGAGGCTATAGAAGCGTACCCGGTCGAACATGATAATGAGCTCAAAGATAAAATACAGCGGTTTATGGATGACCTGACCCGCTGGAAGAAAGAAGCCCGCTACCTTCCTATTGATGAATTTATCTGGAAACTGCTCCAGGAAACCGGCTATTTTTACTATGTTGGAGCCATGCCGGGCGGACGGCAGCGGCAGGCCAATCTAAAGGCCTTGCTGGATCGAGCTCGCCAGTTTCAGGATACATCCATAAAAGGGTTGTTTAACTTCATTAAATATGTGGATAAAATTCAGGCCCGCAGTGGTGATATGGGAGTAGCTCGGATTCTAGGTGAAAACGAAAACCTGGTACGGATTATGAGCATTCACCGTAGTAAAGGACTGGAATTTCCGGTAGTGATTCTGGCTGGTTTAGGTAAACAATTCAACTTCAGTGACAGCAGAGAGCGGATATTATTTCACAAAGATTTGGGTCTTGGCCCCAGATATGTCAACCCTGAGTTGCGTGGTTATAATGAAACCATAGCTCGGGTAAGCATTAAGAATAAAATCCACCTGGAGAATTTATCGGAAGAAATGCGTATACTCTATGTGGGCTGTACCAGACCCCAGCACAAATTAATTATGATTGGCTCGATAAGGAATGTGGAAAATAGTATTCAAAAATGGAGTAATATGCCCACCCCATTTAACCTTGCCCGGGGTAAAAACCCTCTCGATTGGATTGGCCCGGTATTAATGCGCCATCCTGACGGGACTCTCTTACGTGAACTATCCAAGGTTTGCTGGACCAATAAGGATTTGTACAATGATGATTCCCACTGGCAGGTGGAAATCCTTAAACGAAGTGATATTGGCGCTACTGATGATAAGGTAGCCGAAATGATTGGCGCCCTGCATAAGCAGGTTGAACAGCGTGAGCCTGGCAGTGATAATGATCTTGTCTTAAAGTGCCTGGGCTGGAACTACCCATTTGAGCAGGCGGAAAAAATCCCCTCCAAGGTTTCTGTTTCCCAGCTACAAGAAGG
This sequence comes from Syntrophomonadaceae bacterium, assembly GCA_012729715.1. GTDB lineage: Bacteria > Bacillota > Syntrophomonadia > Syntrophomonadales > Syntrophomonadaceae > UBA4844. The sequence continues at coordinate 915 of JAAYCQ010000172.1, read as the reverse complement.
ACGGGTTAACCCAACATTACTAGAGATAGATATGCCTGCCCTGGTCAATCGGCCTCGCTTTATAGAAGGAATAAAAGAATTAACCCCGGCTCAGAAAGGCAGTATTATGCATTTTGTCATGCAACACCTTGATTTCACCAGGGTGCACGATCAGAAGGTTATTCGTCAACAGGTTGAAACCATGGTAAGAGAGGAGATGCTTCTGGAAGACGAAGCTAAAACCGTAAATGTCGCTAAAATAGCTCGTTTCTTCCGTTCACCCTTAGGACAGAGGATACTTGATGCCCGGCAAGTCGAAAGGGAAGTACCTTTCAACCAGCTGCGTTATGTTGGTGAAATAATGGGTAATGCTACTGCTCCCGACGAACAGATGCTGGTGCAGGGTGTTATTGATCTCTTTTTCTACGAAGGGGATGAAATTGTACTGGTAGATTTTAAAACTGATTATGTAACTGAAGAAAATTGGGAAGAGCTGATTAGTTTTTACCAGCCTCAGTTAAAATTATACAAAGAAGCCCTGGAAACTATTCAGGGCACAAAGGTCAAGGAAAGCTATCTCTACTTTTTTGGAATTGATGAGGCCGTGCTGGTGAAGATATAGCAAGAAAATAGAATTTTATTTCACGCGGATCGCGCAGAATAGTAAGGATTTACGCAGATTTCTTTAGACACTGAATACACTGATTAGTATGAAGGGCATACCCATAGTGCACACAGATGCTCCCTACAAATCGCTATTAAGGCTGAAGGACATTGATATCCTATGATTATATTAAAAAATTTAAGTGTGATTCCACTGCAAAAACCCTGTTTGGATGCATAAATATGCAGGAGCCGTCGACGGAGCATGGTAGAAACACCCTGCGAGGTGAAGCGGCGGAAGGGGGCGAGCCCCATGGACGGGGCGAGAGTGAC
>JAAYCQ010000171.1 GCA_012729715.1 Syntrophomonadaceae bacterium | reverse complement strand
TCCCGGTCAAAACCCGTTACCTGGTCGCGAGCCTCAAGCAGTAATGATTCCAGATGGTGAAGTTCGCCCACTACGGAGGCAGTATCGAACTGGCTAAAATTACCCTTGAAAGTATGCAGGTTACGTAATATCTCTGCCAATATATCATCTAATTCCCTGGGACTGTAGAGTATTTCTTTCAATTCATGGTTATAGAAATTTCTAAAATCTTCTATGCATTCCAGCAGGTCATCATGATAGATTATGGCTTTAACTACCATACTAAAGATATCTTTTTCCTCCTGCATACGTGCTTCCAGAAGGCGTTTTTCGCTAATATCAGTAAGAATAACCAGGATAGCACGGCCACTGTCATCGGGATTATCATTTACAACCCGATAGGCAATACTGATACATCGTTCATAGAGGCTGATTTCTTCAGGCAAAAGGGATAAGAAAACCTCTAATCTAAGCGGGTCTGATTCCTTCATAATTTCATTAAACACGGTATCCATGAATTCTGCCTGTTCCTTATCGCGGGGATAAATTAGATTGGAAAAACGCTTGCCGGTGGGATTTTGTCTAAATATAGCAAGGCATTCACGGCTGTTTTCCGGGTGAATTAACAAGTCCTGGGAAAAGCTTAAAAATCCTTGCCCCACATTATTGAAAAGATTTTCGAGCTGGCTGTTCTTTTCTTCCAGGGTCTGGTTGGCCTCAGCCAGGCTGGTCGTCATAGCCTCTAATTCAGCGTTCTGAAACTCCAGTTTGTGGTTTTGCTCTTCCAGGCGGATGGAATAGTCTTTGATTTGCATAACTGTTTCCTGTAAAGCCTGTTCGGCACGACGGCGCTCACTAATTTCCCTTTCCAGCTCTTTGGTGGGGCGTAAATCTTGGGCTACCACAACCAGGCAGACCAGGTCGCCATAATTGTCTTTAACCGCAGAAGCAGAAATTTGTACCGGTATGGCAGCACCTGATTTGGTAACCCAGCTTGCTTCTTGCTGATGGAAACTGGCCAGACCTGTAACCAGGCTATGAAGTGCTTCATTGCTTATATCCCAGGTTTCTGATATATGGGTAGCGGGCTTACCCAGTAGTTCTTTTTCCGCATAACCCAGCACTTCCTCTACCGACCGATTAACCTTAAGGATTATGGCATTCAAATCAAGGAGCACCATCATATCCGTAATGCTGGCTACTATTTGGTCAGCGGCAATGGCTGGAGTAAGAATCAGAAGGCGATAGCGGCTTATGGCTATCCACATACCATAAGCCCAAATTAACCATAAAACTACCGGAATTTTAGGGGTATCTGCATAACCTAAAACCGGCAGGAGGGTTTCATTGAAAAAGGCTAATAAAGTACCTAGAAAGGTGGAGTATACAACTATGCGGGCTTGTTTTTGCTGACGTCGGGAGGGTGAGTTTTTACCCCATTGCCATACTACAATAATGCTCAAGGCTATACATGTTGCGTAATATGTAGCATAGGCCCAATAGCGTACCATATTACCGGAGTTGACCGGACTCCAGCCAAAGCTCATCAGGGCTACATGAGAGGCGGTTACTCCTACGGTTAGTCCTAGAACAGTAAAGATTAAGCCGGGTAAATAGATTAGATAGATTGGTAGTTTCTTATTATCAGGCTGATCCCGCCCAGTTAAAGCGAGGGCAAAATGCACCACCAGCGCAGGCCCCAGACACCATCCTGGAGAGGAAAGGCGAAACCAGAGCCAGGCCGTTTTATTATCTGGGGCAGAAAACATAAAAGCTATACAAAAGGCCCACAGTGCACAGGCCAGACAAAGGCAGAAAAAAATGCGATTGAGCCGGGAGCGGGAATCTGTTTGCAATCCGAAAAAGGCCAGGAATATGTACATAATGAAAGCTGTAAAAGTAATTAGCGAAACCAGGTTCATCTATACCCTCCCCTACTTTAAAGCAGGAATTTACTACCAGCCTTTTTTCTATATGATTCAGCATTTTATATAATATTCCTGCTTTAAGGATAAGAATAGGGGTAAGGAAAAAATTTAGGACTATATCATACTTCAGCTATAATTTTTCCAGTTTCATTTAAGTCATAATCGCCCAATCCTTGCAATTCAGCTTTAAAAGCTGTAGATTTAAGGATTTCCAGTACCGCCTGAAAGGGTGCCCGGTTAATATCTTCTTTTTTAATTACCAGTTCATACCTTTCTTTTCGTAGAGGGATAAAATCGATATCTCGTACCTGCATAGACGCTTTTTCATTGCCTACACCGACATCCACAATTCCGCGGGAGACAGCACTGGCAACCGCAAGAGAGGAAAACTCAAGGTTTTCATAGCCCTTAACCAGCTGACGATTAATGCCTAAAACCCGAAATTGTTCATCAATAAGCACCCTGGTTCCCGATCCGGCTTCCCGGTTAACGAAACGGATACCAGGTTGAACCAGGTCTTCCCACTGCTTAATATTTTTAGGGTTACCCTGGGCTACATAAAAACCCTGCATGCGGTAACCTAAATGAATGATTACAGCTGGAATACCAGGTAACAGGCGGCGGACATAGGGAATGTTATATGAATTACTATCACTATCCCAGAGGTGGATAGCTGCCAGGTCGGCTCTATCCTGGTAAAGTGCCAGCAGTCCGGCAAAACTACCCAGGTTTTGTCTATAGGCCCGTACTCCTGCAGGGTGATGTTCCAGGTGGCGGCCAAGTATATCCAGGCAAATATCTTGCCCGCAAATAACCAATCCGGGAGCTTTAGCGGTAGTTTCAACAGCTAAAAGGGGTGACTCCAGAAGAGAAGTCGGGGATAGAACTAAATGTTCATCAGGAGCAGGCTCGTTCCCCTTACCTTTTTCAATATATTCTTGTAGATCCTGGCTATCTACCCGAATCTTTTTACCAACTCGATAAGCCGGAAGCTCACCTCGTTTTACCATTTCATAAACGGTGTATTTACTTATTTTCAGTATTTCAGCCACTTCTGCTGGGGTAAGGGGGTTGCTTTCTTTACGCATGAACTAGCCTCCTATCTTACTTAATAAAAAAGACATAAAATAAACATAATTTAAGCGATAAACCAGGCCCACACAATTAATCCTAATATCAAATGAAAGCATTTTTGCAATATAACCAAACAAATCATAACTAATTTATGGTCGAATATTGGTTTACCTATGTAAACAATTAAATGTTATGTTATATTATATTTAGTTATTTAGGGTTGAATGCTGTACATATCAGTCGAATAGTTTAATTCAGTTGGGTTTATTTAATAGGGTTTATTTATTGCCGCTCGATTATTCTTAATTGTAAATCAGATGGCAATAAAATGCTATTGCTATGCTTTAGCTTTAAAGCATTAAGGACTAATAAAATCTTAAGAAAAATTTGCGAAAGGAGGGTACAGAGCCTAAAAGGGGTTTTGCCCGGAAAGCAAAAATTTAAACTATATTAGGGAGGAAGAGGAGATGCGTAATTTTACGTCAAAAAAATGGTTGATTGCCGGACTTATAATGGTATTTCTGGCCGTTGCTCTGGTTGGGTGTGGCAATCAGGACGCCGATACCGCCAAGGAACCTGAACAACAGCAGAGTGCAGAGCCGGTTACTCTACTGGTGTCAGCTGCTGCCAGTTTGACTGATGCTATGGCTGATATTGAGAAGGCATATCAGGAAGAACATTCGAATGTAAGCTTTGATTTTAACCTGGGCTCTTCTGGTTCTTTACAGGAGCAGATTGCAAACGGAGCTCCGGCTGATGTATTTATCTCTGCTGCCAAGGGTAAAATGGACGCTTTAGATGAAAAAGATTTGATTGTAAAGGAAACTCGCAAAGACCTGGTTAAAAATACTCTGGTTTTGATTGTTGCTAAAGATAACGAAAATATTAAGAGTTTTGAGGATTTAGAAAAAGCCCAAAAAATTGCTATGGGCGAACCAGACTCAGTTCCAGCGGGTAAATATGCTTCTGAAACCTTGACCAGTCTTAATTTATTGGACAAAGTAAAAGGCAAACTGGTATATGCTAAGGATGTACGCCAGGTACTGGCCTACGTGGAAAGTGGCGATGCCGAAGCTGGTTTAGTGTATCAAACTGATGCTAACATATCGGACAAGGTTAAAGTGGCGGCAGTAGCCGATGCAAGTCTGCATTCCTCCCTGGTTTATCCGGTAGCAGTAGTTAAGGATAGTAAAAACCAGGAAGAGGCCAAAGCTTTTGT
>JAAYCQ010000170.1 GCA_012729715.1 Syntrophomonadaceae bacterium | reverse complement strand
CCTGCAATATCCTGTCCGCCTCAATAACTGCTACCTTTACCCCTTCATTTTTCAAAAGATAAGCGCAGGTTATTCCTACAATACCCCCACCGATTATAGCTACCTCTACCTCAATATCCTGGTCAAGCGCGGGATAATTAGTCTGCTCTGTAGATGCAATCCAATAAGGACTGGGAACCTCTCTAAATTCCTGCTTACTTGTCAACTATACCACCTGCTAACATTTTTTATTAGCTTGTGTCAGCAAGGGAGAAATATGCGAGAAAGAAAGGGGGAAACCGAAGGTTATTAAAAGATGTTATTTATAGCTTTACATCAGCAATGGCGTTATATAACTTTCTATTCCAGCAGCAACCAGTAACATTAGAAATGGTATGCTAGCAGTTCTCCAACTTTCCTGGCTGATACCAAACATACCAATTGCAGTGGCCAAAAACAACGCTGGAAGTTCTACAATCCCATGGGGCAGAACTCCCATAATAAATGACATTACAGGCATTCCAGAATTAGTTACCAGCACTCCCAGCATACCGATAACCATTCCATTCATCAGCATAATAAATCCCGGTATAAAACCTTTACTCCACTTTGCAGTAATGAAACAGATGAGTGCTACTGAAAGGTTTTTCAAAAAAATTATAATCATGAGTGAGAATGGCTTACCGAAGGCGTTTTCGGTGGCTGCTGTTTTGTCTATATATTCAAACGTTTGCTGAATACTTGGCAAGATGATGGGGATTAGTAATTGGTAACCTATAACTCCAATAATAATACCAATAGCTAGAATTGCAGCCCAAATCCACGATTTCATAATAGCTTCTTTGAGAATATTAACTCCCTCCTATCGCACGTAACCTCTGGATTTCTGAGTATGTCAATAAATGTTTCGTGTTTTCTTAGATTCTATAAAATTCATCAGATACCTTCTTAAATGAGTAAGCAGTTTGTCATAGACGTTGTTTCACATGAAACATTGGTCAAGGACCTAGATTATTGAAGGAATATTATTGGTAATGGAGAATACTGACACTAAAAGATAGCGAACGGATCAAAATAAATTTTACTTCTAAATTAATATGACAACATCATGTGGTATTTTGGGGAGGTATAAAACATGGGTTTATTTGATGCCGTCGGTAATGTGTTAAAAACGGCCAGTAGCATATCACCAGCAGGTTCCGCTTCTTTGCGCTCTGCAGCAGAAAACTCTGACCTTAATTGCCCAGGTGTGTACAAAGTGTTTTATTCCGGGCAGTTGATGAAAGTTGGTAAGGCAGAAGATGGTTTAAGGAAGAGATTTAGTGACTACTATCGAGGCAAAGCGGGAGGCACCGCATATTTAAAATATATTGATGAGTCCAATCGTGACCGGGTGTCGGTTCAATGGAGAAAGTGTGAACGGAATCAATGCAGGAAACTGGAAACACGAATGTACGATGCAGCGAAGGCTACAGGTGAAAAATTGCCCTGGTCTAACCGGAGATAAGCTTACATAACGGCCGTTATCCTGGTTGTGATATAGAAAGCCCGTTGTATTCGATTGTGGGCCATACAGAAATCGAACCTGCCCCTGGGTTCGCGCTTATTTAATCCTTTATCTAAGCCTTTTCATTTTTTGGGGGGAGCCAAATTAATTTAAAACCCAGCTTTGAGCTTGCCAGTTGAATTTCAGGATCACCGGTAACTATTTCTGCATCGTTCATAGTAGTGGCAGCTATTGCAAAGGCATCAGCATATGATAACCTGTTTTCGGCTTTTATGACAGCAGCTTGCAGGGTTAATTCTTCATCTGCGACCAGCAACTCTAAAGGCCAGGCTAAAAGCAGATTAAATACTTTCTCGGCTTGCAGTTTTCCATATTCCCGCCAAACCCGGTAATACACTTCTCCTGCGTTAACCCAGGTCATAAGTAATTTTGCTTCATTGTTTGTAGCTTCCTCCAACAATTGAAACACTATATCTGCACCTGGTTCATTCTGTAAGTAACAGAGCACAGCGTAAGAATCCAGAACGTACTTTTTAATCATCACTATCCTCCACAGACAATTCCTCTTCTTTATATTCCTTATGGGCTATGTCCAGGGGGCGTTTCGGCTTCAGTATTCCTCTGGCACCGCTAATTGGGTCTTCAGGAACTGGTAGTATAACTAGCTGACCCTCTCTTTCGGTAACAATTACTTGTCCAGGAGTTTCTATCCCATATTTTCTACGGTATTCAATCGGTATAAGCACCTGGCCCTTAGCGGTTACTTTAGCAATCGCCATCATATCCACCTCCATTATGTGTTACTATTAAATATATTATGATACATATACGGCAACATGTAAACTTTATTTATTATTGTAATACTATTTTGTATTAGTTATACTATTACCTACGGTAGTAACCGGCAGTTTCATATATAAATAGCCCTAAAATTAGCTGATTGCAGTACGATTGCTGTCAAACGGTAAAAATACAAACTATATACAGAAATCTAAAAACCGCGGGAACCCCCGCGGTTACTTGCTTTATTATGGTGGGCCATACAGGAATCGAACCTGTAACCTTCTGATTAAGAGTCAGCTGCTCTACCTGATTGAGCTAATGGCCCGTTGTTTTGTCGCAATTGATATTATACAATCACTTAAAGCGAAAATCAATATATCCGGGTAAATTAAGTATTTATATAAAAATAACCGGGAGATGCTGTATTTTGAATAGAATAAAGCGTATGGCATAAGATAGTGAAGAATAGCAGTTTATGGTATGCTAATTTTATAATATATTGCTAAAGGAGGATGAGCAAAATATGATGAAGAAAGCTTTTTATCTAGGCCTGGGGGTTATGAGTATGACCCGGGAAAGGGCAGAACGTTTTTATAATGAAATGGTAGAAAAGGGACAAATGAGCGGGGAAGAAGCCCGGGATTTT
>JAAYCQ010000169.1 GCA_012729715.1 Syntrophomonadaceae bacterium | reverse complement strand
TTCTCCCATTCCGTAAGGAAGTAAGGTCCCACTAAGACTAAGTGGTAGATAGGCCGGAGGTGTAAGTGTAGCGATGCATTAAGCTGACCGGTACTAATAGACCGAGGTCTTGACCTTAAAGAGAACAAATAGTTTGCTTTAATAATACCTGTGCAGTTTTGAAAGAACTTAAATAATTTTGAATTATGAATGTTGAATTTTGAATTAAGGAAGGAAAGCTATCGCTTTCCGAATTATATAAAACCAAAAGGCTTTGCCTTTTGTACCTTAATTAAGAATTCAAAATTAAAAATTAAAAATTGAAATAAGATTTCCTGGTGATGATGGCGGAGGGGAAACACCCGTACCCATACCGAACACGGCAGTTAAGCCCTCCTGCGCCGATGGTACTGCGGTTTACCCGTGGAAGAGTAGGACGTTGCCAGGAATTAATTATTTTCTGGGTAAATATGCTGGTACCCGGCATTATTTTAAAGTAAGCAGGTCACGATAGATACTTGATAAATTGTAGGGCCTCTCTTCATCGAAAAGCTTCCAGCGCAGCCAATTGTCCAGCCAAATTCCAAAGGGTATCAACGAAATTAGCGGGCATAGAAGAATAGTCCCATATTCCCAACCCGAGCCATACATTCAATAACATACCGGAAGAGTATTCTATGACTAATATGACCAACCACGCTATCAGGGTCTGCTGCCATATTTTCAAATTGAAATGTTGGGGGTATTCATCTAAAAGCCCAATAAGCCCGCCACACAAGCCCCCGATAAATAACATAACTATATTGGTCCACCCCCGCCAAAAGCCTTCCAGGGTAAAGTAACACATACCCATAATAAAAACGAGAATAAAAAATTTCTTCATAAAAAACCTCTGCATAGTTTTCACCCAGTTGAGCTTTTCTTATTCTGACCAGATGATAACTTGATAATGTAAAGCAGGGATTTAAAGATTAGATACGGAATAGGCTTACTAAATTTTGATTGGGTATTTTACTTTAAAACCTAAACTTGACCTTTATACAGGAGAGTTCATAAACAGAAAGGCAAGAAGAAGTGAAAAAGTTATCGACTATCGGTAAACAAGTGCCCTGAGGAACCATTCTTACTTAAATATAAAACTTATTCCAGGGAGTCAATAAATTGGCGGGCGGTCCGACCGGAGGGGCCGTGGTGGGAACGCTCCCATTCCAGCGCCTGGCATCGCAATTGGTCTGAATCCAATTGTAAACCGCGCTGTGCGGCCAGGTTCTCCACAATATCCAGGTAAACTGTCTGGGTTGGAGGGGGGAAATTTATCCTGAGGCCAAAGCGATCTGCCAGCGACAATTTCTCTTCCATGGTGTCGCGGGTATGAATCTCCTCGTCCTGATGGGAACGGTCGGAGAAATACTCTCGAACCAGGTGGCGGCGATTGGAGGTAGCATAGAGCAATACATTGGGTGCCCGCCCCTCCAGGCTTCCCTCCATTACCGCTTTGAGCCCCTTGTATTCAGTCTCATAATCTTCGAAAGACAGGTCATCTATAAAAACTATAAACTTCCTGGCCGGATAATCCCGTAAATAGCTTACCAGCCGGGGCAGGTCTTTTAATTCCTCCCGGGTTATTTCCACCAGGCTGAGATTACGGTTCCCATAGAGGTTTAACAGGGCCTTGATCATACTTGATTTACCAGTACCTCGGCTGCCATAGAGCAGTACGTTGTTGCCAATACCGATTGTAAGAAAGTTCTCAGTATTAAGGCACAGCTGCTCTTTTTGCAAATCACAACCAATCAAATCCTTCATCTGCACCGGATCCGGATACTCAACCCCGGATAACCCTTTTTCACTATCCCATTTTAAAGCCCGGTAAGAAGAAATAATTCCCCGGGAATTACAGGCATAATAGTTTGCCAGTTCTTCTATTGATTCCGGCCAGCAGTACTCGTTGCCGTCAGATGTCCTATTACCGGACTCAGTTTCTCTCCATACCGGTTCCAGCCCCAGTTCTATTGCCATGACACTCATATCAAGATTTTTAATGGCCCCAAGTATTTGTAAATCTCTAACTGCAGCCTGAATTAACCAGGGATCTATTTCATTAAAGGTCATAATTTCCGCAGCCCGGCTAAACGGGTTATCATCATGTAACACCAGGTTTACTAAATGAAAAGGGAACTCCTTAGCAGTTGTAAAATAGGTAAAGATAAGCCTATGAAAGCTATCTATTATCTCCAGTTCGCCACAGCCTCCGCCCGCAGTAGTAAGGCAATCGCGAAGAGCACTGACCAGGGGATCATGCAAAATATTGCGGTAGACGGATAAACCCCCCAGTGAACGGCTTAATTCTTTCAGCATAGTATCATCCTTTACATTATCCGGTTGTAGTAATAGTAGAATATTACATATAAAAGTACAACTATAGCTATACAATAACCCAACAGGTCAAAGGGATTTACCATGACTACCGGACTGAAAGTCGAACCGATGAGAACAACCAGGGCTGCCAATAATACACTGCTTACCATGGCAGCATAGGATGCTTTACCGGCAATGGCATAAGTTCTTTCATCATAAAGTAGTTTTATATTAACAAAAAATATGTAGCTATAATAAAAAAGCCTCTGAAGGAATCATTAAATTCTGTGGTCATATGCGATAGAATCCCCATTGTTTCCAGGTCCAGTTACTACATTCTTTTCCTATAATTATAGGCCGACCGAAACAATAAGTACTGCAATAGCCTTCCTGTACGGCTAAAAAAGCTTTACCGGAAGGGTCTTTCTCAACGGTAAAACTCTTAATTGGCCGGTCCAGAGCAGATGAACACCAGCGTGGTATTAATCTATTTTTAATCAGTTGATAAACAAATAAATGACAGCTGTAGTTATTCTTTTCCCGCTCTTGCCATAACGGCTTATGACGGCCAAAGCTGCCCTTTTTCCACAGCAACACAATCAGCTCCGTGTTACCATCTCCGGTTACATCATCCAGAGCAAAAGATTGAATATTCCATTCTGGCGGGGAACTCCAGTCGATGCCATCTGGCTGGGTGACAGTCAATTTTCCCTCGGCGAGATGATAAGTTTCCATAATGCCATCATGATTCAGGTCGTAAGTTGCCTGTTGTTCCGGATTATCTGCAAAGAAAAGGAAAGCTAATAGCAGTAGTACGAATACTACTGCTATTACACCAACAATTTTTTTCCACAAAACCAGCTTCATTCTAATTAACCCCCAATGTATGTCAGACATACCCAAAGGGCACACACAACCACCTATGAAAATAACAGATAGGGGGTACCCATGACGGAACGGCACAGGGGCCGTTCCCTAGACATGACTATTCTACGGTTTCACTCTATGGGTATCACAATTAAGGTTGCCGCGTCTGTTTTCCCGTTAATGGTCTTAATTTTGGGCATAATTTATAGAAGCCGTTCCCTTTATACGATAATTAGCCGTCCATTCCGGAAGGGCCGGGGCTTTATCGTTATATATCATCTCTTGCCACTTCTTGTCAGTTAGCCGATCTGCCGCATTCCAGGGGAATTCATAGTAGGAGTAAACCCCACCTTTGGCTATCCGCAAAGTACCGTCAACTGGTACTACCGCATAAATATTATCTACATAACCGGTACCAACCTCCAGAACCTCTGCCGGAGGATTAGTAGCCACATCGGCAATTAACATAGCGGGGAAGTCGGAAATTTGCGACCGGCTTTCCAGGCCATCGCCTCGGTAAACCTCAAACCAGAAGTGCTCCAACTGCCCACCAAAAGTACGAATCAGTTCGTATTCTTCCTCAGTCAGAGTTTTATTAGCCAATTCTTTTTCGGAAATAACCTTCAGCTGTAATACCAGTTCATAAAGTTGATCCATGTTTTGGCTATCCTTTTGATCTATTAAACCACGCATTTTCAAACCGTCACGGGTCATGGCGGTAAGGGAGGCCAACCTGGCATATAGATTAGGATTGGGTTCAACATAACCCCGGTCATCAATCTCCGCCATGCCACCGCCGCCCATTTCAGCATAGTTTTGCTTGGTATACAGGATAGTGTCATGTTTTAACTCGGCCCAGCTACCCAGGAATGTTGCCAGTTCTTTATGAGTCCAGGCCTTATTAAGCATAAAAGAAGGATAACCATCCGGTTTATCGTCGGTAAGTGGCAGCAAAGTATATAACCATGACCAGTACAGGTTCTGGTGCCATTCATCATTAAGTCCGGCAATATATTTTTGCATTTTTGCCATATTGGTGCTGTATTTGTTAAACTCAAAAGCCCCTTGTTTTTTCAATATAGTTTCGGCGGTGCTGGACCCCATGGCAGCCGGAACATCAAGACCACTAGGCAACATACGTCGTTCACCCGCCGGGTTTTCGGTTACCTCGCGATAAATTAAATGTTGGAAAATCTCAGCATCCAGAGTATATCTTTGTCCCATAAAGCGAAATCCTAAGACTTCCTTATTTCGATCCGGTTGGATAGTAGCATCAAAAATAGGAATCGAATTAATAACCGGCGGTTTTAAATCCTTGGCTAATTGGCGAAACTTATCAAAACCCTGGCTATCCTCGGTTATCTTAATGGGAGTTAGATTTTTACCGTAAGCCTGTTCCAGCAGTTCGGCATACTGGTGGTAACCAATATCGTCACTCTTGCCTACCATGAAATTGGTAGTAGAATATATTTTTTCCCATTCCCGGGCACCAATACCGTTATGCAAAGCCAGGGTCATGAGAATAGCCGAACGAGTCTCATCAGCATCTTTTAAACGGAAGGTAATTCGTCCGTACCACATCATACTTTGAAAATATTGCTTCAAGTCATCAGTTTTGGCGTAATGACCACGGGGAATATACTGGGTATAATCCTCTTTCAAACCTTCTATTAGGTCCGGTTTAGTTCCCATGGCCATAACCGGTGACAGTTCAGTAGAATCGTGCTTTTTAATTAAACTGATTTCCTGTCCGACCTCGGTCTTAACTGCAGCTGGAATTCTGGTATCAGGATTTAACAGCTTACTGCCTACGGCAAAAAAAGCCAGATTACGGCGAGCCGCATTTTCCCAGTCAGTGCCCTTTAAATCCTTATAATCCCTTTCCGCCTGCTGCAATAGACTAGCATTCGATTTCTTTAATTCTGGTATCAAGGCTTCCTGTTCAACATTTTGCAACAAATGGGAATAAAAGAGATGATAATTATGAACTACTGCATCCGTGGTAATGAGATTAGGTACATTATCATAACGGTTAAGCTCATAGGTCATGAAAAACTCATGGCCCATAGCGGGAAGTACTACAAAACCATTCTTAACTAATGCCGTCCGAGCATTATCCGAAAAATCAAAGCGTTTAGCATTAATCACATTTGATAAATCAGGTGCCACCTGATAAGATTTAACTATAGCAGTATCTTGCACCGGAATTTCCTTATAAGGTGCAAACTCCTGGGCCAAAGCAATTGCACCGGAATTAGAATCCTTGTCTCCAGTTGATGACCCGGCATTGCAGCCGGCCATCATTAATAACGCTACAATCAATAACCCGCACCATAATTGCTGCCCCAACCTCCTGTGATTCATTAATATTACCCCCATCCTTCGATACTCTTTCAATCTAATACGCCCAACCCATCATATAGCTTGCACACCTACTGCGCAGTCTGTTAAAACTGTGCAGCAATGTAGAAATGTAGGGAACGACCCCTGTGTCGTTCCGAATCAGTGATGGTGATTTTATGGGGGCGAGTTAATGCAATTGATTACAGAAGCAAATAGTATTGAGATAGCGGTAAATCCACTATTAAGTATTTTCATGCGTATTCTATCAGTTACAGAAGCCCCGGCTATATCAATAAGAGCTTATAAGTCAAACAATCCCGGCTGCTGGATCGGGCTTTTTTCCGGACTTACGGGTTGGGGAGGGGAAGGAGGAATTGGGCTGGCTTGCACTTCTACAGCTTCGCTGTGCCACCGGACCAGCTTTCTTAAGGCATCAAGCTGTTCCCGTTGCCCGGCTTTAGCCTTGCGGAGTGCACGCCCAAGGGTGGTATAAGATTGTTCAATATCCGCTTCGTTAACGGGAAAAGGAAAGCCGTCTTTGCCTCCGTGGGCAAAAGAATAGCGTACCGGATCACTAAAACTGGGCCGGGCTCCAAAGGCTACTTCGGCAACCAGACAAAGTGCTCGCAGAGTGCCCGCACCTACTCCAGATACATTAAGCAGGGCTTCAAAATCCTGCGGGTGTTTGTCATAAGCGGCATACAAGGCCTTATTAAGATAGCCTGTTCGAGGTATAGGATGGCAGGTCGGTAAAGTCAGGGAAGATACCTGCAGGCGTTTTATCTCAGCCAGTAGCCGATCAGGGTTTTCCTGTACCAAGTGGGTACTGATCTCGCGAACCTTTTCATTTTCGCCGGACACCAGATTTAAGGTTTCTACCGTAAAGTCACAACAAATAGCAGCCTGGGGCTCTACTGTAAACGATTCCACAGCATCACCCAGCCAATGGTAACGTCGCGCTTGCCGTAAATCTTCATTCATCCCCTGTTGAATAACCGCCCAGTGACCATCTTGGGTAAAGAAAAAGCAATGATGATAAATGTCGTAGCTATCCTGCACTGCCGCACTATCTACCTTGGCCGACATTTTGCTAGCATAAACCAAATCTTCGGCTGAGCAGCTCAATCCATGGCGATCAGCATGTTTCATAATTTCTGTAGGGGTCTGACGGGCGGTACGCCCTTTTCCACCAGCTACAAAAAGACCGGCCTGAGGCCCTACCTCTGCCAGGCCTTCCTTTAAAGCACCGCAGACCGTGGTAGTAACTCCGGAGGAGTGCCAGTCAAAACCGACTACACATCCCAGAGCCTGAAACCAGTATGGATGGGAGAGTCGGCGCAGGACTTCATCAGGCCCGTCTTCTTCTAAAATCACTTCAACAATGGCCCTGCTCAAGGCTTTCATGTGGATAAAAAGCCAGGGAGGACACTTGCCTTCATGCAGGGGAAGGTTTGCTGTACCGGTTCGCATGATATTAGTCCTTTCATTCAGGATAGCTATAGTATAGCAGAAAAAAGAACAGAAGTTCTATTGCTCTGGTTGATATGGTGAAAAATGTATTATGATTTTAGGCAATTCTGCCAAACGTCCAAACGTCTCAATTGCACAATTATATTGCAAAAGCATTTTGCCAAAACAGTTTAAGGGGATAGGCCAAGCCCCCTAAACTGTTTTTTTAGCTATTTAACAAAAGCCCCTTTACTTGAGAAGAAACACAATCCTGGTTAATAGTTCATTTTCCGGCGTTTCCGCGGGATTGTTAAGATAAAACTCATAACAGACTCCGGTTGGGGTGTAGCCATTGGCGGGTATCCACTCCATAATGGCATTATATGCAGGTTCGATTTGATTGTAGGGCCCGGTATAGAGACAGGTTACCTGTTTGCCAGCCGGGATTTCACCGGGTTTAAGTTCATTAGTGCCTGCTACCGGCTGAGCTACCGGTAAGCCGCATTCGATATCCAGGTCTTGCATATCCGTATTAAAATAGCCCACATAAGGTGCACCGGAAGGCTGGACACCTATTTCGAACAGGTAGTTCATAATCGCCCCATAGGCTTTCCCCAATACCTGGGGCAAATTTTCAACTGCTGTCCGGGTACGGATGGATATAGTGGGTTGAGCTTCCTTTTCTTCCACAACAAACTGATATTGCATATGTATGGCCTCCTCATATATTTTTCTCGATTATAGCATGCCAAACATGACAACTATATGACAGGTTTAAGAGGAATATGTTTTATAAATTTTTTTTGCAATTACGGCCAAAATGTTGCGAATATGCGGAGGATTAACAACCTCCATCCCACTGCCGAAACTTAAAAGATAGCCATATAACCAATTATTCTCCGGAAGACAGGCTTTAACCATAATCTTTCCGTTATCTTGCCTGATTATATCCTCGCCGAAACACTCTTCCACTACATTTTCCATCTCTTTATCGAAAAGCAGATCCAGTTCCACCAGTTTGGCCGTCTCCTGCCACTGGTTTTCAAAGTAATTTTTTGAGTAATATTATACATTGTATTCCTAATCCGGGGTTATATGATAGTAAATGGGGGAGGGATACCATTGACTTGGCCTTTACTAGGTTAGAACTGTTAACAAAAACGTAAATAAGACTTAGAATTTGCTGCCGAGAGTTCTGGATTTTTTAATAGCCTTTTGCTGATTTGCGGTGTGGACTTAGTTCCGGGCTTTACAATCTTGCCCAGGATTCTATATCCACCATAATGTAAAATGTGATTTACTGCCCTTATTGCTCCTCTGCTTTCGGCTGCGATAAAACTTAATGGCCATGGAGCGCTGCAAGCAGTTACTATTACCGCCGGTTTTCTTTTTTGGCATGGATAGGGCATTCCATTTCGCTTTTCACCCATAATTACCGGTACATTCCGGTCGAATAAAAGTTTGAGCTGAGCGCTCATGTTTCCCCAGTGTGTTGGCGTGCCTACTATAAGGCCGTCAGCCTCTTTTATTTTTCGGCCAACTATATGTGCATCATCTTGTGGTAAGATGCATTCCTGGTCTGGCCGGCACTTCGTACAGGCAACACATGGTTCAATTTTAAGTTCATATGCATTAATCCATTCCACCTTATATTTATTAGGAATGCCGCCAACAACGCTTTTAAGAAGATTAGCAACTGTTCCATTTTTGCGTGGACTACCGTTTAAAACCAATATGCGCATATTCACCCCTCCTGCGAACTACCATAATAAGTTAATTATATGTGATTTAGCTGGCTATTGTAGACTATTCTTTTGTTGTATAAGTTCTTTATACTGTTGCTTAAGGGCTAAATAATTCAGTTCACTAAGATTATTCCATCGAAATTCGACGTAAACTTAACCTTAATGAAGGAGATAAAATACTCTTTATTAAGCGTGAAAACGGCGAAATTGTAATTAATAAGGCGTCTGCCATGGCCTTTCTAAAAGCTCAAAAGGCATTTGCAGGAGTAGCTGAAAAAGCTGGGATCGAGGATGAAGACCAGGTGCAGATTCTTATTGATGAAGTACGCTACGGAAAGGATTCCAAGTAATGAAAACACTGGTCGATACAAACATTCTTATATCCCCAATACTCTGGCCTAATTCAACAGCCAGCTGCCGCTTTGCTTTACGTGCCTATGGATATGGGGGGGTGTAATGGGGGAAAAAACAGTCATTATTATCGGTGCCGGACTGGCAGGACTTGCAGCCGGTTGTTATGCACAAATGAACGGGTATGACAGCACTATCCTGGAGCATCACAGCAAGCCGGGGGGAGTCGCTGCTGCCTGGAGGAGAAAGGACTACTTGATTGACGGCGGCATTCATTTCATTATGGGATATAAACCGGGAACAGCGCTATATGAAATGTTCTGCCAGCTGGGCATTTTGCCGCTTTGCGAACTGGTAGAGATTATAGACTACGGGATATTAATTGATGAACGAAGCAATCTTCGCTTGGAAATAGACGGGAATTTGGACAATCTCAGGCGGAACCTGGTTAAAATTGCACCCGCAGATGAACCAGGGATTAAAGAACTTCTTAACGGGGTTCAAGCCATGCAGGGGATTGATCTGAGCACTGTGGGGATGTCCAAGCCGCCGGAATTAACCGGGATTTTTGACGGGTTTATTAGTTTATGGAAAATGCGACAGGTAATGAAGTACTTTACCGGGTCATATAATTATTCCATTGATCAATGGGGACAGCAATATATTGAAAGCCCTTTGTTAAGGCAGGTATTGAACAGGCTGTTTCTTCCCGAAGCCCCGGTATGGTTTATCATGCTGCTGCTGGCTCTCCTTGCCAATCGGGAACTGGCCTATCTGGGCGGTGGGTGCAAGGAGTTTGTGAGCCTGATTGAACAAAGATATTTGTCCCTGGGGGGGAGTATTTCCTTCAATTCCAGCGTGGATAAGATTATAGTAGAGAATGACCGCGCGGCAGGGGTACAGCTACAAGACGGCAGTGAATACCGGGCTGATTACATAATATCGGCAGCAGACGGACACAGCACAATATTCCAAATGCTGGACGGCAAGTATGTTGATAAAGAAATTGTGTCGCGTTTTGAACACTGGCCCTTATGTCGTCCCCTGGTGATGGTAAGTTACGGGGTGAGACGAGAGTTCAGGAACGAAAAGCCTTTTCAGATGATAGAAATCCAGGAACCCTTATGGGAAGGCGACCGTGCTGTTTCTTCCCTCATGTTAAGAATATTTAACTATAGTTCACGCTTTGCTCCACCCGGAAAAACAGTTATCCAGGCGGAGTACGACAGCGATTGGGAGTTCTGGCACAACCTTTATCGGGAAAATCGGAACGAGTATAACCGGGAGAAGGAGCGTTTGGCCGGGGAAATTCTGGGGCATCTTGAAAAGTATTACCCGGGAATCTCAGAATTAGTGGAAGTTGTGGATGTGGCTACTCCAGTAACTACCTGGCGGTATACCGGTAATTACCGGGGCTCTTGGGGAGGATGGCTGTTAACGCCTGACAATATATCCAAAACGCTGAAACGCAAACTACCTGGTTTGCGGGATTTTTATATGGCAGGTCAATGGGTAATGCCCGGTGGAGGAGTTCCCACCAGTCTGTATTCCGGCCGGCATGCCATCCAGTTGCTCTGTCACCGGGACGGCAAGAAATTTTATGGGGGCTCATATTCATAAATAATGTGGTCGGCCAGATCAGGAAATTAACCCCTGCTTTTTCCGTACGCTCATGCAACCAACTTGGTAATGTTATATCCCTGCTGAAACACTCTTCCACTACATTTACCATCTCTTCGCGTTAATGTTTTGCTATAATTGACTATATATTTGCTTTTCCGGGAGGGCAATCCATGGCAGAGCTTACTAATATCCTACACTGTGATTTGGATGCCTTTTTTGCTTCGGTTGAACAATTGGATAATCCCTCGCTGCGGGGTAAACCAGTTGTAGTAGGAGGAAGTATAGATTCCCGTGGAGTAGTATCCACTTGCTCCTATGAAGCCAGAAAATTTGGCATTCGATCGGCTATGCCTATTGCTCAGGCCTACCGACTTTGTCCCCAGGCAGTTTTCCTTCCGGTTAATATGCCTCGCTACCTGGAAATATCAAAACAGGTATTTTCCATCCTAAGCCGGTATTCTCCCATTATGGAGGTTATTTCTATTGATGAAGCCTTTCTGGATATCAGCGGCTGTTCCAATCTGTACGGCAGCCCGGAGAAAATCGGCTGTTTGATTAAGGAACAAGTCTATTCCGAACTGGGGCTTACCATTTCAGTAGGTATTTCTTATAATAAATTTCTGGCTAAACTGGCATCAGATATGGACAAACCGGATGGCTTACGTATTATTACTGAAAGTGAGGCATTGGAGCTATTAAGACCGTTACCGGTATCTCGAATATGGGGGATAGGGCAGAAGACAGAGCAACGTCTGAACAAACTGGGTATAAAAACTATTGGCGATATTCAAAACTTGCCACCGGAATGGTTGGAAGACAAAATCGGCTCAGCCGGACGCTTGTACTGGGAACTGGCTCGTGGAATTGATAGAAGGGCAGTGGAACCGGAGTATGAAAGAAAGTCTCTAGGCCGGGAAGAAACCTTCCATGAGGATATAAACGATACCGCCTACCTGGAAAAACTAATCGCGCAGTTTGCGGCTGAGTTGTGCCGGAAATTGCGCCAGGAAGAGCTTTTTGCTGCCACCATCACCATTAAGCTAAGATATAGTAATTTTAAAACCATCACCCGCAGCAAAACCATAAATCCCTGCAATTCCGATATAATTGTAACCCAAATTGCCAGCGAATTACTGCATCATTCCTATAACAATAAACAACCCCTGCGCCTTTTCGGCTTATCCCTGGGGCAGTTGTCATCGGCTGCAAGTTTGGAGCAGGGGAGCTTGTTCGAGCCCCAATTAAATGCTGATAATAAAAGCATTGATAGGCTCATGGATGAGATAAGGGACCGCTTTGGCCCCGGAGCAATAAATCGAGCCAACTTGTTGCCCAATAAGGATATTGAGTAATCTACGGCAAAATAACACCCAAGACATCTTGATTATAGACTACTTAAGTTGGTATTAGTTGATTATAGTTAACAAATTGATTATAATCGAGATGGGAGGTGGTATTATGGACACAGATAAGGAATTAATTACAGCCCAGGTTCTAGCTGACGCCCTGGATCTTTCTGTGGAAACAATTTGGAGATATACCAGAGAGAAAAAAATACCCTGTGTTGAACTGGGCAGCAGGCAATATCGGTATAAGCTGGATGATGTAATCAAAGCCCTGCGTGGTGACGTCTTTCGGGAAAATACCGCTCCGTATGAAACCAAACCGGTCAAGAAGCTCACTTATCAGGACTACCTGGATATACCGGAAGAGCCGGGCTATCGTTTTGAAATCCTTGACGGGATGTTGATTAAAGAACCATCACCCAATGTTATGCACCAGCGAGCTTCCCGCAAGCTGCAAAGGATTCTGGAAGATTATTTTTGGGAAGTTGATTTTGAAGGAGAAATCTTTAATGCACCTTTGGATGTTACCCCGCTTGATTACAATGTAGTCCAGCCGGATATATTTTATGTAACAGGTGAACAGCAACTGATTGTAAAAGATACCCGGATTGACGGGGCACCTGAACTGATAGTTGAGATTTTGTCACCTTCCAGCCGCCGCAAAGACCGGCTACAAAAAATGCAAATATATCAGAGGGCTAAGGTACAACATTATTGGCTAGTTGACCCGCAAGAAAAAACTCTGGAATGCTTTGCCTGGTATGATGGCGTATACGCCCTGGTGGCCTCCGGTATGGACGAAGATGTTGTGGAACATCCGAATTTTGAAGGGCTGTCAATTGCATTAAAATCATTATGGTCTAAATAAAATAAGCTTTCCGAGTTGGTTCACTTATTCCCAGGGAAATCTTAGCTTGAACTGAAATATAAAATGAACTTCTTGGACTGTCTTAATACAGGTATAGAAAAGATAGAATTAAGGGGAGGATTAGACTGTGTATCAATTCACCTTTTATCAGTGACAGTCCAAATCGCGGATCAGGTCACAGCAAAGAATATATTAAACACATATATAGGAGGTAAATAACATGAACCGTACATTTGCCATGGTAAAACCTGATGGTGTAGAAAAAGGCCTGGTAGGTGAAATTATCAGCCGATTTGAAAAAAAAGGTCTTAAGATTGTAGCGCTAAAAATAATGAAGATAACCCCGGAACTAGCTGAAAAACACTACGGCGAACATAAAGGAAAACCTTTCTTTGCTGATCTGGTCAATTTCATTACTTCAGGCCCAGTGGCGGTCATGGTTTTGCAAGGGGAAAATGTAATTCCAACTGTTCGCACAATGATGGGAGCAACCAATCCCCAGGATGCAGCCCCGGGAACCATTCGCGGTGATTTCGCCCTGACCATTGATGAAAACATCATTCATGGCTCCGATTCACCAGAAAGCGCTATACGCGAGATTGGCATCTTCTTTAAGGAAGAAGAGATAATCGCTTAAAAAAATCACCGAAAAATAGAGCTATTAAAATTGCCTGGTATTAACGGGATATTCAATGTAATATCCCGTTTGGTTATTATAATGGTGCCAACCAGTAAAAGGGACAGTTCATAGCAACATTTCATAATACCTTCATTAGCCTTCCTAAGAAACAATCATTTTTAAGTCCAGATAGAGAACAGCCCGTTATGCCAACATTAGCATTAATGGGAAATAGAGGTTTTTGGCCATTAGTATCGAATACTGATATGAATACTCAAAAATAGAAATGTTTTACTTTAAGTATGAATAGGATGTTTTTAAGTAAAGGCTAAAATCAGAAAGGGTGGGTGCTATGAAAAAAAGAATAGCAATATTGTTGGTGATGTTTTTTTGCATAGCCTGGATTTTGCCCCTACCGGCTCAGGCAGCACAGAATGCAATCGCAGATAAGGAATATTTTATTAAGAGTTTGAAAAATGTTTCTTATCCAGAAGTGGCAAGTCAATTTACCAAGCCGGGAACCAAATTAGCAGGACAATTTGACCTGGACTCGAACATGTCCGCACAGGGTAAGGATAGTCCCTTTTCTTCACTGGGCTTAAAAGGTGGAGTCGATTATACCGTTGATATGGCCAAATATCAAGGGAAGTTCGATGTTTCGATGTCGGGTAAGCTTTGTGATACTGCCTCCCAGAATGAGCAAATGGATATTGACAGCACTATTTATTGGGATCGTGACAAATTATTCGTAACCGGGGAAACGTTTAAAGAATTGGCCAACATTTTTGGTGAAGAACTATCTGCGAAATGTCCCCAGTATGTATACCTGGATATGGATGGCGATGCATTGGTAAGTTTTGAAGAGCAGCTAAACCAGTCTCAGGATTTCTACAAAAATTATCCCGGTTATAATGACTTTCGCCGCCAGTTGCTCACCGCCCTGATTATGCCCGTACCCGCAGGGTGTTTTTCTAAGGACGGTAATACTGCAGTACTCAGCATGGATAAAAAGGGCCTGGTGCTGTATTTACGTAATATGAATGACAAAGCTTTTATTGATTCGCTGCTAAAGGTTTTTAAACCATTGTTTCCTGAACTCACCAGCCGTGATCTGGAAGAGGTGTTTAGTGAGATAGCAGGGAACAGTGAGGAATCCCTTTTACAGGAGCTTAAGAATCTGGATGTTAAAGAACTGCGAATAACCATCAGCGGTGACCAGATTGCAGTAAACTGCCGGATTAGTTGCAAAATAGACGGAGACATTATTGATTTTACCCTTTCCAGTCATAGTAATGGTACTAAATCGGGTATAGACTTCAAAGCCGCAGTTAATGCAGACAGTCTAAAAATGGGTGTGGCATTAGAAGGTAAAAATAGTATGGCTAATTCAATCGTTGACCAGAATGCTACCGTTCGTTTCGGGTTTAGTGACGAGGATGATTATCTGCAAGTAAATGCTGATTGTAAGAGTAAAATGAAAAATGACCAGACTGCCGGGAATGGTACGTTTGATGTAAAGGCCAAATTTTTTAATGAAAGCTTGAATATGAAGGCCACTATTAATTATACAGCCCAGGTTAAAGAAAACCTGCAGCTAAACGTACCCCGCCTCAACTCCAGTAATAGCCTGTCCCTGGATGAATTGTTTCCTAAAAAACATGCTCCCTACAAGAATGAACTAATAATAATGGTTGACGGTGACTGGATGGAGATGGAGGAAGGAGTTGCTCCTTTCATCCAAAACGGTCGTACCATGGTTCCGCTACGTTCTATAGGTGAATACCTGGGTTGCGATGTGGAATGGATACCCCCGAATCAGATAAATATGTCCTACGGGAACACGTTTACAACTTTAAAAGTGAATGAAAATACCTATCAGATAAATTCCACCGCCAAAACCCTGGATGTACCTCCTGTAATCATTAATGGCAGAACCTATGTACCCCTGCGGGTTGTGGGTGAGGCGTTTAATTATGATATTGAATATGATGCCGACCTGGGGATAATTTATTTAGACCAGCGATAATTACCGCCAGTCCCAGGTATAATGGTAATATTCATAAAATGGCTTGTATTAAGGGCATAGTCGTAAATGTTAACGGCTATGCCTTTTCTCCTTCGCTTCCGGCTAACTATACCGGTTAATAACCAGGAACAATAATAGACATTGGAGAAATAGACTCCTTACGGTATATTATAGAATGATAAACTATGAAATCCCTAATCGCTTTCTTATAGACTTAAAAGGAGTAAATATTATGGAACAGATATTTAATCGCATATTAGAAGAAACCCATATATCGCTCAGGCAAATAAGAGCGGTAGTGCAGTTGCTGGATGACAAGAACACGGTGCCCTTTATCGCCCGTTACCGCAAAGAGGCAACCGGAGGCCTGGATGAAAACGAAATCCGTTTAATCGAGGAAAGACTAAATTTCCACCGCAATCTAGAACAAAGAAAAGAAGAAGTAATCCGTTTGATTGAGGAGCAGGGTAAACTTACTGCGGAGTTGGAGACCCGGATATGGCAGGCCGTCAAGCTGGTGGAAATAGATGATATTTATCTGCCCTTTCGCCCCAAACGTAAAACCCGGGCATCTACCGCTCGTGCCCGAGGACTACAGCCCCTGGCCGAATTCCTACTTGCTTGTCCGCAGCAGGGAAAACCTGAGGAGGAAGCCGACCGTTATCTATCGGATGAAATAACCAGTATCGAAGCTGCCCTGCAG
>JAAYCQ010000168.1 GCA_012729715.1 Syntrophomonadaceae bacterium | reverse complement strand
GGATTTTTTATATTGGTGTTCTCTACCATGTTCGGATACCATTCGATGCCAATAATCCAGCCCATGACATAAGGGGAAATATCATAATCATATTCTCCAGCAGCATGCCCGCGTCTGACTTTGACAGAAGCCTGACCATGAATTACATCCACTATCCGTTGCATTTCTTCGTCAAAAGGCAGCGTGTTTTGAGGTGAATAAGCATCCAGTGTTTTTTCTAACCCTTCTTCGTCAATCCACACCCCATGAAAAAGATATAATGGGTCTTTGGCCTCACGGTTATAAAGGTAAAGTGCTTTATAAAACTCAGGTGGGTGCAGGGTGTAGACCCTGATGGCATTAGCCCCCATTTCGCCAATATATTTAAACCAGCGATAATACTCGGATTCTGAAATAGCAGCTTCTCCCGGCCAGGTACCGGGCCTTGCCATACCGATATTAACCCCTTTAATGAGCATATCTTCCCATTGCCCTGCCTTATATACCTGAATACCATTACCATTAATTTTAGCCATGTAAGAGAGATTGCCATCCTTGTAAACAGCTGCCTCTTTACTTTGTTTTACTAGTCCGTTATGGTGTTTTGTTTTTCCAAACCAAATCCCCACGGTGATAAGGATTAGAATAAGCAACCCAATTAGCAGCCCAACAAGATATTTTTTACCCAATTTGATCCCTATCCTTTAACTAACTCCCCATGGCCGGGGCCTTACCCTAAAGGGCACAAAAACCTCACCTGGTTTCTGCCGGCGGCTTTGGCCTGGTATAATGCTTTATCAGCTATTAAAAATAAATCTTTAGGAGAAGAATTACTATCAGGAATCCGGGTAGTAACCCCAATGCTTACCGTCAGATACTTACTTACGGAAGAGCCGCTATAGGGAATATGAAGTTCCTCAATATTCTTGCACAATAACAGGGCCATTTTATTAGCATCATCTTTCGCAGTCTCAGGAATAATTACTACAAACTCTTCTCCCCCATAGCGGGCTACCAGGTCACCAGCGCGCTTAAAGGAATCAGTAGTTGCCTGTGCTACCTGTACCAGGGTCTCATCCCCCGCCAAATGACCGTAGCGGTCATTATATCCTTTAAATAAATCAATATCTACCAGCATTAATGAAAGGGGCCTCTTATTTCTCAAACTCCGGTTCCATTCCATCTCCATGATTTCGTCAAATTTACGTCTGTTCCATAATCCCGTTAAGGGGTCTTTCAAAGAAAGCAACTGGAGAGCTTGATTTGTCTTTTCCAGTTCAAGTTTCTGGTATTCTATTTGTTGCCTCGATTTCTCCAATGCTTCCGTTCGTTTAGTTACTAATTGATCCAGATTAAGGTTCAGTTCCTTTAACTGCAGGGTCATAACTTCTTCCTTCTCCAGGGCTTCGGCAAATTGTTTGGCCAATACCAGGGAAATAGTAAAGACAAATAGTAATTGACCAACAGATGAGAGATTACCGGTTCTGAAAATGGTTCTTAAAAGTGTGGATCCACTATCATTCAGCCATATGCTTGTAAATACCATATCATTTAAGCTGGTAATGAATAAAGCCAGGCCCCCGGCCACGACCAACCCAACATATTTTTCTTTTCGTCCCAGTTTTCTCAAGAAAACATAGGTCAAATAGATAATCACGGCTACAGAGAAAAGCTGGTATACAGGATTAAAAAGGGTGAATATTTTTGCTGGAGTAAGAAGAACTAGGGCTCCAAAAAGAACTCCTACTACTACAATTACTTTGACTATTTTATCATTAATATCTTTTGGAAAAATCGATTTAAAAAACATTACTATCAAGGGCACTCCCAGATAGAAGGTTAACGTTTGGATTTTATGAGCTGCTTCCCAGTTAAAACCGGGGAATAAGTAAATAAAAAATCTTTCCCCCACCAGTAAGGTTCTAATCCCGACAAATATACAGAACAAACCAAAGTATAAAGTAGAAGGATTCTGTCTTCTAAAGAAAAACAGAGCTAGATGATAAGCTCCAATAATTAATAAACAGCCGGATAGGATTAGTTCGAAAGCGATGTTTTCGCAGCGTAAGTTAAGAATCAGTTTTTCATTACCTAATATCAAGCTTTCCAGCATTCCGCCACTACGATGATAGAAATTAGATACCTGTACGATAATTTGATTTTCACCCGGTTGGGGATTAAAAAAAGCTACCTGGGGAAGGTATTGAGGGGTCATGGTCTCTCTGTTTTGACCTACGATTCCCGAAGAGGCAATTAGTTCTTCATTAACCCAAAGCTTGTAAGCAGTAAACATTCGGGG
>JAAYCQ010000167.1 GCA_012729715.1 Syntrophomonadaceae bacterium | reverse complement strand
TTTTATAAAAAACCAACCCATGACGGAACGGCACAGGGGCCGTTCCCTACACATCATTGTTCTAATCCAAATAAATTAACACACAGTTCTCTCTCTCTCGAGCTACCTGTTCTAAAACCTCCCGGCTACTACCCAGGACATCCATTTCTACGATGTTTCTCTCTTCTCTTAGCTTTTGCGCTTTATCTACTATAGCCTGAAAGTTACTTCCTCCCAGTAGATAGCGTTGGGTTTCATTATGCTGCTGTTTTAATACCAGGGCTAGACGATCCATACCAAGAGAAAAACCAGTGGCCGGGCAGGGAAAACCGAATTTTCCTATAAGGTTGTCATAACGTCCGCCCCCCAGTAATCCATAACCTAAATCAGGTGAATAACCTTCAAAAACAATACCGGTATAATAATCCAGTCCCCGGAGAACTCCCATGTCCAATACAATTTTATCCTGTACCCCAGAAACTTTCAGAACGTCATATATCTGAATAAGGTCATTTACGGCAATAGATGCATTACGATTCTTCTCCACATAGGGAATACGGGTTAAAACTTCCATTCCCCCGTGCAATACCGGCAAGGCCGCTATAGTCTCCTTAAGCCCGTCATCTATCGTCATTTCCTCCAGAACCCGGGATAGTTCTACCAAATCTTTTTTCTCTACCAGGCCCCTTATTACGGACCGATCCTCCAAATTCATGCCACTATCGTCCAATAAACTATTAAATATGCCTATCTGGTTAAGGCTAACCTTAAAATTATCCAACCCGATATCCTGTAAGGCCTGCACTGCTATGGTGATTACTTCTGCATCTGCTTTTACTCCCGAAGCTCCCAGCAATTCTATACCCAGCTGCCAAAATTCCCGGTACTGGGCTAGATGGGGCTGTACATGGCGAAAAACATTAGCCTGATAAAACAGTCGCTGGGGGAAGCAGGCATCCTGCAAATGAGTTGCGGCCAGGCGGGCAATGGATACGGTTATTTCAGGGCGCAGAGATAATATGCCCCCTTCACGGTCCATAAATAAAAATAGCTCCTGACGAATATTACCGCCAGCCCCGTTTTCCACCACTTCCAGATATTCGAAAGTAGGAGTAATAACCTCCTCATAACCGTAACTCTGGAACAATCGGGAGGCCTTGTTTTCAATACTTCGCATTTTTTTCACTTCAGCAGGTAGTAAATCCCGTAAGCCTTTGGGTATTTCTCTATTTGACATTATTATTTTCTCCTCGTCATATTTTCCAGTACCCTTTTATAACCGTCAGCACCATAGTTCAGGCAGCGTTTGACCCTGCTGATGGTAGCGGTACTGGCTCCGGTATTGCCAGCAATAGTGTTATAGGTGACATCCTGGGAAAGCTGGAAGGCTACCTGTATCCGCTGAGCCATAGCTTTTATCTCGCTAATGGTACAGAGGTCATCGAGTAATCGATAAGCATCATCCTCGTTCTCAAGGGTTAGTAAGGCCTTCACCAGTAAATCGGTATTATCATCTTTCCAGTTGGGTGTATAGGTCAAGAGATTTCCCCCCTTAGAGCTATAGCAGTTTATTCCCGTTGATTACCAGTTCGAATTCACAACGCAGGTATTCTGCTGCCCGCCGTGCCATAAGCATTTTGGTTAAAAATATCTCAAAATATTCCATTACTGAACATACGCTGGTATCTATTTCAATTATCATACTAATTATGCGTTTGCTTGCATCTACCTGCAATTCAGAACTGGTAACGGCATAATTAACTCGGTCCCGGGGTGTAAACACAGCCATATCACGTTTACGTACCCGGGAACGATGAACATCGGACTTGTCTGCCAGGATTAGGGCTGCCGCTACATTATTAACCGCATTACCCCGGGCCTGCTCCTCGTGATTACCAATAGCCCCCATAATTATAGCTATTTCCTGTGGGTCCATATTCATTTCCAAAAGAATATTAAATGATAGTAAAGCCCCGGACATGCCATGTCCATAGCGGTTTACCAGGTTACCAATATCGTGTAAAAACCCGGCAATGGCTCCCAACTCAGCCTCTCTTTCCGGATATCCCAGGCTACTTAAAATATGATGACAGAGCCTGGAAGTCTGCTCCGCGTGGTACATATTATGTTCAATAGCACCAATATTTCCAATATACTCATTACCAATTTGCATGAACTGTTTTACTACCGGATTACTTCTTACCATATCCAGTGTTACCACTGTTTCTCCTCCCCCCC
Organism: Syntrophomonadaceae bacterium; assembly: GCA_012729715.1. Taxonomy (GTDB): domain Bacteria; phylum Bacillota; class Syntrophomonadia; order Syntrophomonadales; family Syntrophomonadaceae; genus UBA4844. The sequence goes on along the minus strand of JAAYCQ010000167.1, from coordinate 21,389 downwards.
CTGGGAATACTTATTCCCTGATATCTTTTAATATATGTTGAGCCTCCCTGGCCGCCCTGGTGTTATCTGGTATGGATTTGAGCTTTTTAATAGCTGCCGCCTGGTTACCTTCTTGCAACAGTATCCTGGCCTGGGCCAATGAATTTGATGCCGCTTCCTCTCTTCTGGCCTCGGCAATTTTCTTGTGCATTTTCTCCGAGCGGCCTAACTTTTCTAGTTCCTGGTAACGGCTAATAGCCTCTTCATATTTCCCCTCCGCTACCAGGGTAGAACCTTCACTAATTATGCGGTTAGTTTCAATTCGCTCCGGCAAGTCGGTAAGCATATAAATGTACCCACCGGTTATTCCAATCAGAGCAATTATTGATATTATCCGTATTAGTGAGAATTTTGGTTTGTGTACCGCAAAATGCAGGAACACCACAAAAGGCATTCCAAACATAAAGGTAAGCTTCAAGAATTCGCGGGCGGGAAGGCTAAAAATCATTAGTATTATTGCTGCTGCGATGCCTACTCGAAAAAAAGGAGATCTCAAACTGCTATACCCCCTGCCGTAAAGATTTGCTCCCTATATCAGTGCGGTAATGCATACCTTCAAAGTAAATTTTCTTAATCTCCCGGTAAACCTTATCTATAGCTTCTTCCATAGTGTCCCCCCGCACCGTCAGAGCCAGTACCCGGCCTCCGTTGGTAACCGGTTTTCCATCTTTTTTGGCAGTACCGCTATGGAATACTATGGCCTCCCGGTTCAAATCATCCAATCCGCTAATAAGTTTGCCTTTTTCATAATTACCGGGATAACCGGCCGATGCCAGGACTACGCAAATACAGGTTCCTGGCACAATATTAACCTGGTACCCGGCCAAATCTTTATCTACTGCAGCTTCCAACAGGGGCAATATATCCCCTTCTATCATAGGCATTACCACCTGGGTTTCAGGGTCGCCAAAACGGGCATTAAATTCGAGTACTTTCGGTCCTTCTGCCGTTATCATCAAACCGGCATAAAGCACCCCCTGAAAAGGATAGCCTTCTGCTGCCATAGCCTTAAGAACCGGGCGTACAATGCTTTCCTCTACTTTCTGGTGCAACTGTGGGGTATAAACCGGAGGATTAACATAAGCTCCCATTCCTCCAGTATTTGGGCCTTGATCATTATCAAAAACCTGTTTATGGTCCTGGGCAGAGATAAGAGAGACAAAATCATAACCATCACTTATAACAAAGAGACTTACTTCCTCCCCATAAAGGCACTCTTCAATCACCACTCTGGTTCCAGCTGCACCCAGACTCTGCTGCACCATAATACTATCCAGAGCCTGATAGGCTTCTTCCGCGTCTTTCGCCACCACTACCCCTTTGCCGGCAGCCAACCCATCAGCTTTAATTACCACTGCTTTACCCTGATCAGTGTAATTACGGATACAAGAACGAGCCTGGTCAATATCCTGGAAAACATCAAAACTGGCAGTGGGGACTCCGTATTTTTTCATCAGCTCTTTAGTAAACACTTTACTGCCTTCCAAACGGGCAGCAGCAGCAGTTGGTCCAAATATTTTTAGACCCGTTTCCTGAAAACGGTCTACTATTCCAGCCATAAGGGGAGCCTCCGGGCCAACAATAGTCAGGTCAATACCTTCGCCTTGGGCGAAAACTAAGAGTTTATCAATATCATCAACCGCTATATCTATACACTGAGCTAACTCGGCTATTCCCGGATTACCTGGAGCAGCATAAATTTTTTCTATTTGCGGACTCTGGGCCAGTTTCCAGACCAGGGCATGTTCCCTGCCCCCCGACCCAATAACCAATACCTTCTTTCCCATTACTAAAACCTCCGCCATACGAAAATAGACACTGAATACACTGAATTAAAAAAACAATTAAGCAATTAATAATTATGGTTGAATAAAACGATGAAAATGCGAAGCATTTCTACCTTAATTAAAAATTCATAATTCAAAATTCATAATTAACCTTGGTTCTTTGGGTTACCACCGAACTTTGCCCTACCCCTACCGCCTGCTACCAGCACTTTAATGTCTAAAGTGTCTTACTCCGGTGAAGACCATAGCAATGCCATGCTGGTTGCATTCTTTAATGCTTTCTTCATCGCGGATGGAGCCACCAGGTTGGATTATGGCGGTAATACCGTAACGGGCCGCTATTTCTACTGTATCTTTAAAGGGGAAGAAAGCATCTGAGGCCATAATTGCACCCCGGCATTTATCCCCGGCATGTTCCAGGGCTATGGCAGCAGAGCCCACCCGGTTCATCTGTCCGGCGCCAACTCCAACGCTCATACCATCTTTGGCAACTACTATGGCATTGGATTTAACATGCTTTACTATCTTCCAGGCAAAAGCCAGTTCTTTAAGCTGCTCCGGAGTGGGAGCAACTTCGGTCACTACCTGCAATTTATTAAAGTCAAGTTCTTCGAAATCTTTCTCCTGAATTACAAAACCGCCGCTTACAGTCTTAAGCAGCAGTTCCTCATTTTTTTCAATAGGAAGCTTAAGCAGGCGTAAATTTTTCTTGCCCCGTAAACACTCCAGGGCCTCATCCTCATAATCAGGGGCAATAATTACTTCCATAAAAGGCTCCACTGCTTTGCGGGCGGTAGCCAGATTCACCGTGCGGTTAAAGGCAATAATTCCGCCAAAGGCTGATACCGGGTCGCCGGCGAATGCCCGCATAAATGCTTGTTCCAGGGTATCTGCAATAGCTGTTCCACAGGGGTTGGTATGCTTTATTATTACACAGGCCGGTTCTTCAAATTCTTTTACCAGTTCCCAGGCGGCCTCGGTATCAATTATGTTGTTATAGGACAATTCTTTGCCATTTAACACCTCGGCATCAGGCAAACCCCTGCCCGGGTTCATATTACGATAAAAACATGCTTTTTGATGGGGGTTTTCGCCATAACGCAGTTCATATACCTTTTCCCCGGCCAGAATAAAATTATCATTAAACAGGCTGTTGTTAATACGGGACAGGTACCCGGTAATCATGGCATCATAGGCAGCAGTATGACTAAATGCTTCCAGGGCCAGTTTAAGCCGAGTTTTAGGGCTGACCTCCCCGTTTTGCTCCAGTTCGTCCAAAACCAGCTGGTAATGTTCGGGTTTAACTATGATAACTACATCCTTATGGTTCTTGGCCGCTGAGCGTACCATACTGGGTCCCCCGATATCTATATTCTCTATAGCTTCTTCCATGCTTACTCCGGGCTTGCTGATGGTTTCCCGGAAGGGATATAAGTTTACAGCAACAATATCTATAGGGGTAATCTGATTCTGCTGCAATTGCTGCATATGTTCGGGTAACTCCCGCCGGGCCAATATGCCCCCATGTATTCCAGGATGCAGGGTCTTTACCCTCCCATCCAGTATCTCCGGGAATCCGGTAATATCAGCCACCTGTTTAACCGTTACTCCCGCCTCCTGCAGGCTACGGAAAGTACCGCCGGTGGATATTATTTCATAACCCAGTTTTTCCAAACCCCGGGCAAAATCAACTACGCCGTCTTTGTTCGATACACTAATAAGTGCCCTTTTCATAAATATAGCCTCCTATCTTTTAAATATAGAGCGAAAATCATGAATTCCTTTGGATTAACTAAGCCTTATTAGTCCTGTAATAAAGAAAAATACGAAGTATTTTAACCCTAATTCAAAATTAAAAATTCATAATTAATAATTCTTTATTACTGCTTTCCTTCCATCTATATACACCCGGCCTTCAGCCAGTAACTGCAGAGAGCGCCAGTAAAGTTGGTGCTCTTCTGCCAATATCCTTTCGGCCAGGGTATCACCGGTATCATCTGGTAAGACTGGTACTACAGCCTGCATTAATATTGGTCCAGTATCCATCCCCTCATCAACTATATGTACGGTACAGCCGCTATATCTTACCCCATAATCAACTGCCTGCTGTTGGGCCTGTAGGCCGGGAAAGGCCGGCAGTAATGCCGGATGAATATTAACGATACGGTGCTGAAAATACTTTAGTAATACCGGGCCCACCAGCCGCATATAACCGGCCAGAGCCACCACTGTTACCTGCTGGTCTTTTAACAGTTTGACCAGATCACCCTCATACTCATCCCGCTTACTATAGCTGCGGGGATTAAGGTAAACAGCTTCTATATTTCGTTTTCGAGCTTTATCCAGAGAAGGTGCATTTTCCTTATCACTGACCAGCACCTGAATATCTGCATTAAGGTCCCCTCGTTCAATGGCCTGGCAGAGAGCATCGAAGTTACTGCCCCTTCCCGACGCAAGTACCGCCAATTGTAAACGCCCTGCTGGTACTACCTGCATCATTTTATTGCTACCCCTTCTGCATCTCTGCTTATCTTCCCTATAACTATAGGCTTTTCTCCTTTAGTACGCAAGCACTTTAAAGCTTTATCATAATGATGCGGTGAAATGGCCAGAATGAAACCTATACCCATATTAAAGGTACGGAACATCTCCTCCCGGGGTACCTGACCCAATTCTTCTATCAGCTTAAATATTGGAGGGGTGTTAATAGCGGCAACATCAATCACTGCTCCCATCCCGGCCGGAAGAATCCTCTGCAGGTTCTCCCCGATGCCTCCACCGGTAATATGAGCCATGCCGCTGACTTCTACTTCTTCCAGCAATGGCAGAATAGTTTTTACATAAATACGGGTAGGAGCAATTAATACTTCCCCTAATGTCTTACCTAGCGCTTCTACATAGCTATCTAATTTTAACCCGGCCTTTTCCAGCAGAACTTTACGCACCAGGGAAAACCCATTGGAATGTAAACCAGAGGAAGGCAACCCTATTAACAGGTCACCCTCTTTAATTGCACTACCGTTAATCACACGGGAACGTTCCACTACCCCTACCGCAAAACCGGCCAGATCATATTCATCGTCCCGGTAGAATCCAGGCATCTCCGCTGTTTCCCCGCCAATTAAAGCACAGCCAGCCTGTACACAACCCTGGCTTACTCCCTTAACCAGAGCTTCCACAAGAACCGGTTCCAGTTTACCCAGGGCAATATAGTCCAGGAAGAACAGGGGCTCAGCCCCATGTACCAGAATGTCATTTACGCACATGGCAACCAGGTCGATACCCACACTATCATGAACTCCCATCATCTGGGCAATTTTTAGTTTGGTACCTACCCCATCTGTTCCTGAGACCAGTACCGGTTCCCGATATTTACTATTATCCAGAGCGAAAAAGCCGCCAAAAGAGCCAATATCGGCCAGCACCTCCGGCCTTTTGGTCATTCCTACCCATTTTTTAATCATTTCCACCGACTGATTAGCAGCATCAATGTCCACCCCGGCATCCTTATAACTCAAACCATTATCGTTCATACTCATGCCTCCTTCGCTTGCCAGAAAAACATGGCTTTGTTTTACATCCGAATCACTATCATACTAGAGTGTAATAACAAGAAATGCGTAGGCATTTCTACGTTAATTCATAATTAAAAATTCTTAATTCATAATTAACCACGCTAATTTGGGTTACCCCTGAACTTTGCCGTATCTATACCGTCTGCTAACACCACTCTATTTTCTTACTAATCCGATTCTATCGGAAGCGGGTAACTGCCACTGAAGCAAGCGTCACAGAAAAACGGGTAGTTTTTTTGCAGGGCGTCGCGCATCCCTTCCCGGCTGATGTAATTCAAGCTGTCGGCACCAATAAATTCGCGTATCTCATCGTTATCCATATTATTGGCAATCAACTCTTCCCGGCGTGAGGTATCTATCCCATAATAACACGGGAATTTGGTTGGCGGCGAAGCTACCGCCATATGCACCTCTTTGGCTCCGGCGCGCCTTAGCATTTGCACAATTTTCTTACTGGTAGTTCCTCTAACAATAGAATCATCCACCATAATTATTCGTTTATCCTTTACTACCTCTTCAATAGCATTAAGTTTCAATTGTACTCCCAGTTCCCGCATCTGCTGGGTAGGCCTGATAAATGTACGCCCGACATAGCGGTTTTTCATTAAGCCTTCTTCAAAAGGCAATCCGGCCTCTTCCGCATATCCCAGGGCAGCAGAAGTCCCGGAATCAGGTACGGAAATAACCAGATCCGCTTCTATACCACATTCCCGGGCCAGCTGACGTCCCATGCTGCGGCGGGCCTGGTAAACATTTATGCCATCAATGGTACTGTCCGGGCGGGCAAAATAAATATATTCAAAAATGCAATGGGCACTGCGGGGAGAGTTAAGCACCTGCTGGGATCGCATCCCCTCCTGATCAATAACTACTATTTCACCCGGATTTACATCCCGGACAAAATCCGCTCCTATAGTATCCAAAGCCGCAGATTCTGATGACAGTACATAATTACCATTTAAAATACCAATACACAGGGGTCTTATCCCCATAGGGTCACGAACCCCTACCAGCCTGTCCTCACCCATTATTACCAGAGCAAAGGCACCTTTCATATCTATCATGCACTTGGCCAGGGCATCTTCCATGGTATCCTGAGAATAGCGGGCCAGCAGATTAGCTACTATTTCAGTATCAGTAGTAGTTTGAAAAACTGAACCATAGGTAGCCAAACGTTTTCTTAATTCCACCTTATTTACCAGGTTGCCATTATGGGCCAGGGCTACCATACCATTAAGGTAGTGAAAAACCAGAGGCTGTGAATTTACCAGTCCACTTTCCCCGGTGGTGGAATAGCGTACATGCCCTATAGCGATATGCCCTTTTAGTGCCTCCAGGTGTTGTTCATCAATAACCTCTGAGACTAGTCCCATCCCTTTATGGAGGTTTATTTGGTGACCATCGGAGACCGCAATTCCGGTACTTTCCTGTCCCCGGTGCTGCAGGGCATAAAGCCCGTAAAAAGTTGTACGGGAGGCATCTACAGCACTGCCCGGATTATTCAGGTATATTCCAAAGACTCCGCATTCGTCTTTAAATTTATCCTCTACTTCGTGTAACAATTTATTGCCTCCCCCAATTTTTCTTTCTTAAAGCAATTCACCACGCGGTAAGAAAAACCTCCTATCTTTTATCTACTAAACCACAGCGCCGGAAGATATAATCAACATTGGCGGTATATATATTCAGGTCAAATGCCGTTTGCAGTTCCTGGGTAGAGATTTGTTGCATTATTTCCGGGTCTTTTAAAACCAGTTCCTTAAAATCCGAACCTTCGCTCCAGCTTTGCATGGCATTACGTTGTACCAGGCGGTAGGCTTCGTCCCGCAGCATACCTTTACCGAGCAGAATCAGCATAACTTCCTGGGAAAAGATTAACCCCCGGGTTCTATTTATATTCTCCATCATATGGTCTTCATATATGAGTAAACCGGCTACTACGGTCGTAAATTTATTTAGCATGTAGTCCAGGAGGATACAGCTATCCGGTATAATAACCCTTTCCACCGAAGAATGGGTAAGATCACGCTCGTGCCAGAGGGCTATATTTTCCAAAGCGGCCATAGCATTGCCCCGGATTACCCGGGCCAGACCTGCTACCCTCTCGCTCATCATGGGATTGCGTTTATGGGGCATAGCTGAGGAGCCTTTTTGCCCCTGGCGAAATGGTTCCTCCACCTCTAAAATCTCGGTTCGCTGCAGGTTTCTTATTTCGTTAGCCATTTTCTCCAAGGAGCCGGCAATTACCGCCAGGGTAGTCATGAGTTGGGCATGGCGATCGCGTTGTATTATCTGGGTGGAAACCGGGCAAGGAGTTAGGCCTAGCTTCCGGCATACATATTCCTCCACCTGCGGATCCAGATGGGCAAAATTACCCATAGCTCCGGAAATAGCGCCATAAGATATTATCTCCCGGGCTTGTTTTAGCCTTTCCAGGTTGCGGCCCAACTCATCGTACCACAGGGCCATTTTTAATCCAAAGGTGCTGGGTTCCCCGTGAACACCGTGGGTTCGCCCAATATTTAAGGTGTATTTATACCGGTGCGCTTTATCAGCTACCACTTCTCTTAAATCCTCTATACCCTGAAGGATGATATCGGCTGCATCCCGCATTTGCAAAGCCAATCCGGTGTCCAGGATATCTGAGGAGGTCATGCCCATATGAATGTACCGAGATTCTTCACCCAGATTTTCGGCTACCGCGGTTAAAAAGGCTATGACATCGTGTTGCACCTGGGCCTCAATTTCCTGACAGCGCTGCAGGTTAAAACTTGCCTTGCTCTTAATCTTTTCCAAATCCGCAGCCGGTATTTTACCCAGAACGGCCCAGCCCTCACAGGCAGCTATCTCTATCTTTAGCCAGTTATTAAGTTTGTTCTCCTGGGACCATATATGGCCCATCTCTGGCAGGGTATAGCGTTCTATCATTAGTGATTCTCCTTGTCCCGCAGGTAAGCCTTCGGACCTATTTCCTTTAATTTATTATCTTTAGCCATTACTTCCCCGGCTATCTGTTGACGGTGCGCTAATAGATGGGAACGCAGTTCTTCATCGCTTACCCCCAGTATTTGCAGAGCCAGCAGGGCAGCATTGGCACTGCCATTAATAGCTACGGTAGCTACGGGGATACCTTTGGGCATCTGTACAATAGAATAGAGCGAGTCAACTCCGGAAAGGGTACTGGTTTTTATTGGTACCCCGATTACCGGCATAATAGTATAGGCAGCAATCACTCCGGGCAGGTGAGCCGCCCCGCCGGCACCGGCGATAATTACCTTAATTCCCCTTTCTGCAGCTGTAGTTGCATATTTAGCCGTCTGTTCCGGTAAACGGTGCGCAGAACATATGGTTATTTCATAACTTACCCCAAAACTCTCCAGCATATCAGCAGCTTCTTTCATAATAGCCAGGTCGGAATCGCTTCCCATAATAATACCTACTGCAGGCATTTCAACTCCTCCTTATGGTATAATCGAAACTAAAAAGCCCGGGCCAGAGGGTTCTTAACCGAAACCTCTCCGCCTGGGCTTTTATCCCTATACGGTGTAGTGCTAAAATAAGCACCTGTGCCACTCGGACCAGTCCATGTCCTACATGCGGAACCCTAGACACACTTTCGTGTTTCTACTATATATATATTTACACCATGATATTAACAAAGCATCTTTAGCATGTCAACTTAATAAAGGGCTATTCTTCCAATTTACTGCCTACCCAACGAGCTACCTGACGAGAATACAGGAATTCCAGGTGATTGACCGGGAGTATGTCTTTAGCCCTCAGGGTTGCCCCCCTTCGAGCCAGACCATCAGTATAAAGCACACTGTCCAGGAAAACCAGACCGTCCCCAGGTCCGCTTTCATCACCGGGAAAAGCATTGAATATGTTATTATCCCCGGCCAGTACATAAAAGTCTATGCCTGGTTCCAGGCCAACTGTATCCAGGTGCTCAACCAGATTTCCTCCATCAGCTATAGCCTGGTCAATACCACGAGAGTGGCTAATCAGCCCGCTTCCTCCATAATAGGTTGTCCACCAGTCCTGTTGCAGCATGTCCAATTCATAGGTATCATCCCAGCGGTAGAGAAGCTGGCCTTGACCGGGAAAAGCCCCTTCTTTATATATGGAACGCAGGCTCACATCCACCATAGTACCGAAGGAAAAAACTTTGTCCCAGGCCAGTACCCCGTTAGATCCGGAAATATATATGACGTAATTGAAAAGCGAGTTGCGGAAGGGAAAGTCAATACCCATATTGGGCGTTCCCAGCATTACATAGCGGCGTACATCTCCCCGGTAAGGAGTCTCACTTAAACCGGATAAATAAATCCGGGCTGCGCTCCCTCCTTTGCTGTAAGCTACCAGATCAATTTGTTTTCTTCCGGTAACGGCACTAATACGTGAAATAGCATCAGCCAGTTGCTCTGCTTGAATAAAATTATCTCCATGAGTATGGGAAAAGGTAATGGCAAAGACCCGGTAGCCCAGGGCTAACAGTTGTTGTTGCAACCCATCATAGCCCATAGCGTAAAGGTCAGTAAAGGAATTAGCATCCAGCCCGGCACCAGGCACCAGCAGAATTGGGTTTTGGTGGCGGTTGCAATCCCAACCCGGAGCATAGTGCAGAAGATAGTACTGAGATGCCGGAGCAGCAGTTCCGAAACAGCTGATAATATCCAGGTCCTGGTGTTCGTTCTGGGGACAAAAAATTTCTTGCCGGCCCTCAAGTTTTTCCACCTGCTGCAGTTCTACCCGTTCCCAGAAGCGGCTGCTGCCCTTATACTTTATACCTACATTTAAAAACATGTCCCGGGATAGGCGCCGGTAAAAATCTTTACCCGAAGCCCTCAGAAAATCAAACAACGCCGGGTAGGAACTAATCAGGTCAAACATCGGCCTCCCCCATTTCTATATAAAAGCGAAATCCAATTTTGGTTTTCGCTGACAAAAGACCCTTACCACTTATTATAACACCCAATAATTACTTACCTAGTAAAAAACTCCCCTCTTAAGGGGAGTTTTTGTTATAGTTCCTGCAACCGGGTTTTTAACGTAACAATTTCCTGATATAGTAAATGAGCCTCATTACTTATTTCGTCATCACCTAGCGACATTAAAAATTCAAAATTGGCTTCTTTCTCCAATTCTTCCAGCCGAATTATTAGATCATCGGCCAGATATTTAACCAGATCCTCCAACGCTTCTCCTCCTTTGCAACTGCGGTCAGGAAGGTAGAAATTAAGTTTCCTGACACAGTTTTCTTCGCTTATAAACCTTGGAAATACCCTGTTTATTTTGCCAATCTCCACTGGTAAGTCTCTCCAAACAAACTTTTTTCTGATTCTTACCCAAACCCCGCAGATTTATACGGGTGTCAGGAGGACGGTGTCACGAGAACCATCCCCCTGACACCCCTCTGACACCTCCCCTGCCAAACCTATCTATATTTTTTTCTTATTAATATTCAGTGATAGTAAATTTTATGATATGGCGTATTAAATGTTGAACAAGGTTATAATTAAAGCAATTATGAATGGAAAGGATGAGTGGAGGATGAAGAAAAAAAGTCTGGTTTTGTTGATGGTACTATGCCTCCTGGCAGCTACTGCACTAACCGGCTGTGACTCCTGGGGTAATAATAAGCCAAAGCAAGGGGATCAACCTAATAAGCAAGAACCAAAGGTAGCTACTGTAGAAGTGGTTTTATATTTTAGCGATGATCAGGCTCAGTACCTGGTTCCGGAGAAAAGAAACATAAGCATCGAGCAAGGAGCCAGTGATGAAGTCCTTGCTGCCAGCATTATTGAGGAACTTATAGCTGGGCCCAAGAACAAAGAACTTTACGCCACTATTCCGGCTGAAGCAAAAATATTATCGGTAAAAATTAAAGACGGTGTAGCCAGCACGGATTTCAGTGAGGAGTTACAAAGCAAACATTGGGGAGGCAGCGCTGGAGAAGGTATGACCTTGAACTCAATAGCCAATACCTTAACTGAACTGGATTCTATAGACAAAGTTCAGTTATTGATTGAGGGTAAAAAGGTGGAAAGTCTGGCTGGGCACGCGGATACTACCGTCCCCCTGGAAAGAAATGAAACTATCATAAAGAAATAACGTGGAGGCAATAGAAATTAAATGTTGTAAGCGGCAATTGTGCACAGAAGCGCATAACTGCCGCTTTATTTTTGTGTTCGTAAATAAAGGATTTTTTACCTTAAACGGGAATATTTCTGTATAAATCCTTTAATTAAAGAGGTGAATTAATGGGGAATACTGATTTCCAGGTAACTTTCTGGGGAGTAAGGGGTTCTATTCCTGTGCCCGGGCCCGATACCCTCAAATATGGTGGTAATACCTCCTGTGTTCAGGTGCAGATTGGTAAACGCCTGATCATATTTGACGCCGGCAGTGGTATTTATGCTCTCGGTCGCGAATTAGTCAAAATGGGATCAGAATCAAATGGTGATATTTTTATTACTCATACCCACTGGGATCATATACAGGGCTTCCCCTTTTTTGCACCAGCCTTTATAAAAGGTAACTCATTTAGGCTTTACGGCCAGAGTAAGATAGACAGCACTTTTGCTGATCTGATGCATGGCCAGATGGTCTATCAGCACTTCCCGGTAAGTCTGGATCAAATGGGGGCTAAATTTGAGTTTCACGAACTTGATAGCGGAATTGACATTGATTTAGGTGATGGAGTTAGTCTTAAAACGACCAATAATAACCACCCCGGCGGGGGGCTCTCCTATCGTCTGGACTACGCTGGCCGTTCCTGCTGTTATATTACTGATACCGAACACTGCCCCAAGGTTGACCAAAACCTGTGCAAGTTTATCAGTGATGCCAACCTGGTCATTTATGATACCCATTTCACTGATGAAGAATATCCCCGTTACATGGGCTGGGGGCATTCTACCTGGCAAGAGGGTATTAAGCTGATTGAGACTGCCGGAGCTCATCGGCTAGTACTTTTTCATCATGCCAATTTCCGCAGTGACCGGGAAATGGAAGTTATTGAACAACAGGCACGAACTCGTAATAATAACTGTGTTGCAGCTCGGGAAGGAATGGTGATTAATCTTTGAAAAAATACACCCCAGAAATTTTACAACAGGTTGAAGATATAATAAATATTGGAATTGCCCTTTCCGCAGAAAAAGATAAAAATCGCCTTTTAGAGATGATTGTCAGTGAAGCTAGAAGAATTACCAATGCTGATGCCGGGACACTATATCTTTGCGAAGATGATCACCTTATCTTTAAAATTATGCAGAATGAAAGTATGAACACTTTTCGAGGAGGTCATGGGGACCCCATCGACCTGCCTCCTGTTCCAATGAAAATGGAAAACGTTTCTGCTTATGTGGCTCTTACCCGCAAAAGTATAAATATTCCCAATGTATACCAGGCAAAGGAGTTTGACTTCTCCGGTCCCCGCAAGTTTGATGAAGCAACCGGATATAAAACCTTATCCATGCTGGTAATACCCCTGGCTAACCACGAGGATACAGTTATCGGTGTACTGCAGCTCATAAACGCCCGCAATGAAAACGGTGAGCTTATACCTTTTGCATCACATTTTGAGAATGTAATCCGATCCCTGGCTTCCCAGGCGGCAATCTTCATCACTAATATGCAATTACTAAATGATATTGAAAACCTGTTTAATTCTTTTGTAGAAGTAATGGCCACCGCCATCGACTCCCGCACTCCTTATAATGCCAATCATACTCGCCGGGTAGCCCTTTTAGCCGGGGAACTGGCCCGGGTTATTAACCAGGAGAAACTTGCAGAGCAACAGGAAGGAGTCTTCAACGAAGAACAAATTGCCCAGTTGGTAATGGCCGGATGGCTGCATGATATCGGTAAAATTGCTACTCCCCTGGAGGTTATGGACAAGGCTACCCGTATAGAAAGGCAATTGGAGCTGGTAATGCAACGTTTTGACTATATAGCCTCCGCTGCCAGGGTACAATACCTGGAGAAAAAACTGGAACTGGCCGAACGTAAAGCAGAGTTGGAAGAATTGGAAAGATGCTGGCAGGCAGAACAGGAATATCTTAAACAAGCCCGAGAACTGGTACTGCGGGTTGATAACCCTGCCACTTTCGTGGATGCAGATATCAGGGAAAAATTACAGGAAATTGCCACCCGTACCTACCGGGATAGTAATGGTGATTTGCAACCCTGGTTAAAGGAAGGGGAGTTGATAGCCCTCTCGGTGGCTAAAGGCACCCTGACCGAAGCGGAACGCTCTATTATGGAAGACCATGTGGTGGTTACCGCCAGGATGCTGGATAAGATACCATTTACTCGTAAATTAAAAGATGTCCCCTATTTTGCTTCCATTCATCACGAACACCTGGATGGCAAAGGCTATCCCCAAGGTTTAAAGGGCGAAGAGATACCAATAGAAGGCCGCATTCTGGCTCTGGTTGACGTCTTTGATGCCTTAACCGCCGATGACCGCCCCTATAAAAAGGCTATGCCCCTGGAACAGGCCCTAAAAATACTGGGCTTTATGGTCAAGGACGGTGAATTGGACGGGGAATTGCTGGATATTTTCACCCGCAATGAAGTATGGGAAAAAATTGATTAAAGGTTAAATCCAGTCAGGGGTAAGGTTAATCCTTACCCCTTAATTTTTTACTACTCCCACTCAATGGTACCAGGCGGTTTGCTGGTTATATCGTAAGCTACCCGGTTAACCCCATCTACTTCGGCTACGATACGGTGAGCCATCACTTCCAGCAGTTCCCAGGGCAATTTGGCCACTTCCGCAGTCATAGCATCATCGCTTATTACTGCCCGAATTATTATGGGATAAGCATAGGTACGGGCATCACCCTTTACCCCAACGCTTCTTACCGGAGGTAAAACCGCAAACGCTTGCCAGATTTTCCGTTCCAATCCGGCTTTTTGAATTTCTTCCCGTACTATGGCATCCGCCTCGCGCAGGATATCCAGTTTTTCTTGGGTCACTTCTTCTAACACCCGTACCCCCAGACCAGGTCCGGGAAAGGGCTGCCGCCATACAATCTCAGGGGATATATTAAGTTTCTCCCCAATAACACGCACCTCATCCTTAAAAAGCAGGCGCAAGGGCTCTATTAGTTTAAAATCCATGTCCTCGGGCAAGCCCCCGACATTATGGTGACTCTTTATGGTGGGAGTGGTGGAGCTGCCACTTTCCACAATGTCAGGATAAATGGTTCCCTGTACCAGGTAATCGATTTCACCCAACCTGGCTTTTTCTTCTTCAAAGACCCGGATAAATTCTTCCCCAATGATTTTACGTTTACGTTCGGGATCGGTAACTCCCTGCAAACGTTTCAGGAAACGTTGGGCAGCAGGGACAAAGACCAGGTTCATTTGCATTTGTTCCTGAAAAGTCTTTATAACCTGTTCCGATTCACCTTTACGCATCAATCCGGTATCTACATAGACGCAGACCAGTTGATCTCCTACCGCTTTATGCACCAGGACAGCTGCCACAGATGAATCTACTCCGCCGCTGAGACCGCAGAGTACCTTTTTATCTCCTACCTTTTGCTTAATATCAGCAATAGTTTCAGCGATAAAGTCACTCATTTGCCAGTCTCCCTTGAGCCCGGCTACTTCAAATAAGAAGTTTTGCAGCCTATCCACACCGCTGTTTTGCATACTATCATAGTCAATTTCCAGTACTGGTACCCCTAGTTCAAAAATACCCGGATGAACGCCAGCAGATCCCCCGGCAAGAATAATTGCCTTCGGGTTCTTGCCCCGTATCTCTTCCGGATTGCTATCATAAGGTAATATCTCGCTATAGACTGACAACTCTCTTACCCGGCGGGCAATTAATTGATTATATTGTCCTCCAAAATCCAGAACTATTACCAGTTCCTTTTCCATATATGCACCTCTATTTCATATATATACTGATGGTTTTAGGATACATACGGCCGGATAATTACGATATTTGCCGGCATAATCCAAACCATAACCAACCACAAAAAGGTCCTCTATGGTAAAGCCCACATACTCTGCTGCAACCGGACTACGGCGCCGAGAGGGCTTATCCAGCAAACAACAGATTTTAACGTTGGTGGGGTTGCGTTTTTTAAATATTTCCTCCAGGTAATTAAGGGTTAACCCGGTATCAACTATATCTTCCACCAGCAGGACGCTTTTGCCTTCTACGGAACGGTCCAAATCCTTGGTAATACGCACTTCCCCCGAAGACACGGTAGAGGTTCCGTAGCTGGATACGCTGATAAAGTCTATCTCCAAGGGAAGGTCAATCTCCCTGATTAGATCAGCCATAAACATGAAGGCCCCCTTTAAAACCCCGATAACCAAAAGATTTTGCCCCTGATAATCCCGGGTTATCTGCTGTCCCAACTCCTTTACTCGGGCTTTTATTTCTTCCTGTGAAAAAAGAACATCTACTTCATCTAAATTCATTTCCCAATCCCCCTATTAACATATACCTGATTATAGCAACAAACCTTATCCTGGCGCAATTTTTGAACAGCTTTAGGGGCCTGTCTTCTCAAGTTATTATGTAAAAAGAGGGGCCGCAGCCCCTCTGATACTACTTATTTAGTTTTTGACTGTTGTGTCTGGTGCTTGTATTTTAATTTTCTTGTTAAGGTCAAAGAACTTAACCCTTACATTTAATTTGGTATCAGTCATCTTTTTGTTTGTAGCTTTTAATTGAGCTTGCTTTATTAAGCCTTTATGAAAATCAATCCAGAAGTTGTATTCGAAATCTTTCCACATGGTTTCCAGGAGTTGATTTTCTACCGACGGTTCACATTTAACCAATAAACACTCCGTACCATCTATTACTTCAAATCCTAGTTTTTCAACGGTACTGACCTGTTTAAAACGAAAATTAGACAGGGGATTCAGTTCTGAAATTAAGAGTTCTTCTGAATTACTGGTATTGCTGGGAATGACCAGCCATTTATTGGCAAAGGAGTCATAATTATAGATGGTACGGTCAATATAATAAATATCTACAGGTGTGTTAACCATCTCCCCCTTTATATGCGTATTTCCGTCTTGCTTCTCTCCTTGGACCTCACTTATCACCTCCTTCCGTTCCTCTACGGTGAAAGTAGATAAGAGGCTGTATTTATAACTGGTTACCGCGGCCATGTTTTTATAGGCTCGATCCAGTTCAACCTGAGGTTCAAGCTTAGATTTTATATAGTAATCATGAATTTTATCAGCCGATAGGAGTCCTGCAACAACAATTGCTGCCAGGGTTATTACTATAATCCATCGTGCCTTGTTTATAGGTCTCACCCCTTGGTATTTTTTAGATAAGTCTATCCTATCAAGTAATATATTTTATTAGCCGGTTACTCGATATATTACCCGGGGATAAGTAGTATTTTATTCCAACCAGGCACTCACTCTAAACCTTCAATACCCCCCTCACCCCTCGCTGCTTACGCCTTTCCACTTACTCCCCACGCCCTGACGACTAACATCCGAAGTCTGATGCCCGGTAAGCACAAGGGTAGAGGTGCTCCGGCGGGCGAACACATGGGTTCGCCCCTACAACCTGTCATGCCATTTTTATAACCCACACCTTCAGCTTAAGCACCACCCCTCACCCCTTGCCGCTCACGCCTTATACCTTTCTCCTATTCCTTACTCCTTGCCCATTACTCCCCACTCCCTCCCCCTCACCCCCAACGCCTCATGCCCTCCATCTCACCCCTCACCCCTCACTCCTAACCTCCAACACCCGACCCCTATTTGGTGCACATCACAGCTGTATTTCCTGGTCAATTTATGGTTGTAACTTAAGTTGTGAGGACTGATATAGCTTTACTCGCTGTCCCTAATTTGTTATAATTTGCACGGAAATTATCCGACAAAATAAGTGGCAGGATAGGTAAAAGGAGGCTTTTTTTAGTGTTTACGAGCTATGAGGAAGTAATGGACTTTTGCCGGGAACGCGGTATTGAAATGATAGATTTTAAGATGATTGACCTGGTGGGCAGGTGGCGTCATCTGAGTATTCCGGCCTCACGATTTACCCCCGATACCCTGAAATACGGTATCGGCTTTGATGGTTCCAACTACGGTTTTGCTCCGGTAGAAAACAGTGACATGGTTTTTATCCCTGACATTTCTACCGCCGTCTTTGATCCTTTTACGGAAGTAGCCACCTTGAGTATGATTGGTGATGTTTACGTTATCGCCCAGCCGGATAATTACCGCTTCGACCAGGACCCCCGTGCCATCGCTTTCAATGCTGAAGAATATATGAAATCCACTGGCATTGCCGATGAAATGCGGATTGGCCCCGAGTTTGAGTTTTTTGTTTTTGACCATGTTAGTTTTGAATGTAATCCCCAGAAAACTGGGTTTAGCATAGATGCGGAGCAGGCAATCTGGAACAGTGGCGAAAATGAATATCAGAACTTGGGCTACAAAGTACCGCATAAGGGTGGTTACCATACCGCCCCACCCCAGGACGTTCTTTATGACCTCCGGGCTCGTATGTGCCTTTTAATGGAAGAAAATAATATCCCGGTAAAATACCACCATCACGAAGTGGGTGGTCCGGGACAAATTGAAATAGAAGTGGAATTTGGCGGGATGCGGGAAATGGCGGACCGCACCATGCTAACCAAGTATTTAATCAAAAATATGGCCTTTGCCGAAGGCAAAACCGTAACTTTTATGCCCAAGCCGATTTACGGTGAAGTGGGCAGCGGGCTTCACGTACATATGCACCTGTTTAAAAATAATAAACCTATTTTCTTTGACCCCGATGGTTATTCTCAGCTAAGCCAGGAGGCTTTATACTTTATTGGTGGAATACTAAAACACGCTCCTGCCCTCTTAGCTTTCACCAACCCCAGCACTAATTCCTACAAACGCCTGGTCCCCGGTTATGAAGCCCCGGTAAGTATGTGTTTTGGTACCGCCAACCGCAGTGCCGTTATCCGGGTACCGGCCTATGCCAAAGCCCCGGAGCATAAGCGTTTTGAATTCCGCTCCTCTGATGCTACCTGCAATCCTTACCTGGCCTATTCAGCAATGTTAATGGCCGGGTTGGACGGAATTATTAATAAGATTGACCCCAGTGCCGAAGGATTTGGGCCCTATGATATTAACCTTTATAACTTACCCCCCGAAGAACAGGCCCGGATTAAAGGTTTACCCAAATCTCTGGATGAAGCCCTGGATGCTTTGGTAAAAGACCACGAATTCCTGCTGGCTGGTGGAGTATTCCCCCAACGATTAATAGATATATGGATTAAAAATAAACGCCAGGAATCCCGGCGCGTAAATGATATTCCCCATCCTATGGAATTTGAACTATACTACGATTTATAAATATATCATGGGGATACCCCGAAGGGCACACGCTTTCCTTTGGATATGTTTGGTGTCATGCTTAATCAACTCGTCTGCAGTTTCATGGGCAAAACCTTTGTTTTTAGGATAGAGATCAGGTAAGGCAACTACTATAGTTTGCGGTTCATTAAGTAATATGTTTACCGCTTTCGCCGGTACCTTCATAATTACTGATTTCTTCTTATGTCCGGCAGGTGCCTCAATGAAGGAGATTCGGATTCATCATACTCAAGATGATGCACGGCTTTGGGGCGCATTATTTGGAAAAGAATCCTAATATACCAGATGAAAATAGTTGATTATAGGAAATAAGGCTACTGTGAAAGGTGGATGGTAGGGGGTCATCGGCTATGTAATGGGAGATGAATTTAAGATTAGATTCGTATTCCCGGCTGCCGGCAAAACTAACCCAGAGCCAACCCTGGATCATATTTCCGTTTTCTATCCCCAGGGTACCGTCAACCAGATGGCTGATGACCCAGGTATCCAGTGGTAAACACTTTTACTATGACAGGTAAAATTTTCAGTTCTAACTCTGTATTAAATTCTGCCCCTGTCATGGTATCGACTGGTTTAAGCAATCGACTCAATACACTGTATATCATCATTTCTAAGATTATTTACCCCGGTTGGATAACGGAAAGGTGTCGAAGTGTTGTTGAGGTTGGAGGTAGTGATTCTACTCCTTTAATACTAAATCTCTTTCCTTAATTTCTCATACTCTGATACCGACAGATCAATGTCTTTTAGTATTTTTCTTAATAGTCCCCTGCTTAAACCCTCATTATGGCAAGGTATTATTGTAGTCCTTCCATCTGGATGAGCAAAAAAGATATGGCTTCCTTTCTGCCTAACCTCCACAAATCCTAACAAGGTGAGTAACTTAACCATTTGCTTGTCACTAATAATAGTAAGTTTACTCATACCTGAACCTCAATTTGTTGAACTCCCACAAATTGATTTAAGTACAATTCTTCCTGGTTGAGTTCCAGACAGAGCGCAATCGCTTCCTGAATCCGAAGTAATAACTCATCCATAGTTTTGGCCTGGCTATGACAACCTTTCAGAACCGGTACGGATGCTACGAGCATACCATCTTCATCTCTCTCAATCAAAACAGTAAATGTACGTTTTCCCACGTATTTACCTCCATTTCTTTTACCATACTTTAACCAAAGCAGCAATGTGCATCACTATTTCACTTATTATATTATGCATTGGCTCTGATAAAAAGTCTATCGACGACACAACACTTAAAACGTTAGGAAGGTCTATTAAACAAAGGTTGGGATCTCCGATATGAGGATTGACACTACTCCCGTCTCTTATGCCTCTGTCCCGACGTTCTCTCGCACCAAAAGGCTGTAGACTACCGGGATTATGACCATAGTAAGCAAAGTGGCTACCAGGAGGCCGAAGATGAGGGCAATGGCCAGGGGGACAAAGAGACTACTGCCGGATAAGGCCAGGGGAACCAGACCTATGGTGGCGGTCACTGCACTGAGGATAATAGGGCGAAATCTCCGTTCTACCGCATCTTCACAGGCCTCTTCCACCGCCAATCCTCGCGCTCGAGCATCATTTATAAAAGCAATAAGCAGGATAGCATTTCGTATTACCAGTCCGGTAAGGCTTACCATACCTATAAAGGCCATAAAGGAAAGAGGCTGCCGGAAAAGCAGAAGACCCAGTACCGAACCAACCAGGGCCAGAGGGATAGTCAGAAATATAACCAGTGGTTGAATGAAAGAATGGAATTGCATTACTAACATTAAATAAATCAAGAAAAGGGCAAAAAGAGCACCCCGGGTCAGGATACCAAAATTATCTTTTATTTGTTTGTACTCACCATCATAGAGGAGGTTTACTCCTAGTAAATGAGCAGCGGATAATTTATCCTTCAATTCCTTTTCGATTTCTACGGCACTATAGCCTGGTCTTATATCACTTCTAACTTTAATAGAGTTTTGACCATCATATTTTTTAATGCTGGACAACTGCGGTTTAACCTCGATACTGGCGATTTCTTTCAGGGGAATACTACGGTTAGAATAACTGGATTTAATGCTCAAGTTTTCCAGCTGCTGACGGGAATTTATATCCGATCGCAACAGAATATTATACTGCTCCCCCTCCTGGCGCAGCACTGAAGCCCTTGCACCTTCTAGAGCCAGACTGGTCTGGCGTTGAATATCATAGTTGCTAATTCCTAACCGGCTGGCTTTTTCAGCATCTACTTGAACAACCAGTTGCTGTATTTCTTTTTCCGCATCGTCTTCAACATTACGGGAACCAGGTATTTGTTTCAGTTTGGTCTTAATTAAATCGGCTACCTGACGCAGGTTTTCCCGCTGTTCTCCACTTATTCTCACCTGCACCGGAGCTACCGGAAAAGCTTTTTCTAATAATTTCACCTTAATACTACCGGTACTAATTTTGCTGTCCAGTTTCTCCTGAAGGTAACTGGCCAGTTCCTCATTGTTTTGAAAACGTTCTCCCCGCTGAGGACGGATGCGCAGCATAACCTGGGCAAAATCCGGAGCCTGGGGGGAAACCGGCAGCGTTATATAGAACTTGGGTACACCACTGCCTACTGAACTGGTATAGGCCAGCA
>JAAYCQ010000023.1 GCA_012729715.1 Syntrophomonadaceae bacterium | reverse complement strand
GTGACTTCGCCTCCTTCGGATTGTTTGTTTTGTCACTTATTAATTCGACAAAATGGGGGGTGAAGTCCTTTTTCTGCCCTCGAAAAGTGTGGATATTTCTAGGCTAATCAATATGCAAAACTCTCATATATTTAACATTAGTGTAAATTACCTTACAATATGGGAATTAATAAGCCGGAATTCCGGGTAGAATGGATAAGATTAACACCTCTGTTGTTAATTTATATTGTAGGCGCAGCATTAGTATTATCTTTCCCCTTATGTATATTTGGCTGCTTTGTGTATTTTATAGGAGATTGGCTTAATGTCGTCTGGTTATCATCGGCAGGAGAAGCATTAGCCACTACCTTCGGCTACATTGCCGCTATCATTAGCGGCACAATAGGAATACTGTAAAAAAACAATAACGGTTCATACTATAGCAAGAGAAAAATAGGCAATTATGATTATTATTATGGTAGTAACGGCAGTTTGGGTACGGGGTATTGGATAGGGGATACATACTACCTTAGCTGGTAACAACGTAGGCCCGGTCAAAAACGGCCATTGCTTGCTACGTTAATTATATTAATTATTCTATGGTTTACTCGATGGGATACGGTTGCCACAAAAACCCATAATAGAGGCGTTGTTCATTGGAAACGCGATACATGGACGGGAGCTATCATTATTGAGAAATATTGGTTCCATGAAGTAACAAAGGGAACTGGTCGATATGGAACTATTCCAATAAAAACAGCCACCAACATATGGATAGGGTTACTACTGATTAATTCCATATGTCGTATATACGTCATAAAGAAAGATGTATAGTTATGCGATTTGGGAGGGGCGAACAATGGAGAAAAAATGGCGAATACATTTATTGAAAGCAGGGAGGGTGTTGGTTTTTATAGCCATAATTATGTGCTTTGTCATATGTTTTGAGGCAATCTCAGACTTAAAAGAAAGCAATACCAAATTGACGCAGGATATTGAGAAAATAACAGCAGAATTATATGAAATAAATATCAATATAGATGATATCAATCAAAGAATAGATGAGGTTGAAAATACAGCTTATGATCTGGAAAACAGATTAGACGAAATAGAATACTATTGACTTCCAGGACGGGCAGGCACCAAGGGACGGACGGCTTGAAAGAAAATATATCAATCGCTTTGCTGGCATTATTACTGGTAGGTTCATTAACCCCTGCTGTTTTGGCTAATAATATTCGTGTTCATGGCTATACAAATAGGAATGGCATATGTTGGAATCAAGTATTTATCAGATAATAAAGATATGGAGGGAGGTATAAATATGTCAGTAGAAATTACAGACCAAAATCCGTCTTATCAAACTAACAGAACGTTATTAGCGGATATATTAAAAGACAGGCACGAATATCCGGTTGTTTATTTTGATGATTTTAGTAGCGGTATTACCATCGGCGGCAAAGACACAAATTATAAATTGAAACTTATTGATGATAAATTAGACATTGAGAATGTAGCGTTAATTGATTTAAGAATCTGTGAATGGCATTGGAATTGGGAAGATAAAAGCCTTTCTTTAATTGTGCGTCAGTCAAATTTGTCAGTAGATATTTTCTTTTAGACCAGAGCCGTATGATTAGTATCAAATCAGAGGCCTGGCATAGCAAAAAGAAGAGAAAGTGATAAGGTAAAAGTTGTTATTATCTGGAAACTACAGAAGTAGGCTGGAAAGTAGGGGATAT
Organism: Syntrophomonadaceae bacterium; assembly: GCA_012729715.1. Taxonomy (GTDB): domain Bacteria; phylum Bacillota; class Syntrophomonadia; order Syntrophomonadales; family Syntrophomonadaceae; genus UBA4844. Next base: position 6,046 of record JAAYCQ010000023.1, on the reverse strand, counting down.
TCCCGATATGTATAGAAATACGCAAGCTATAGTTCTGTCATTACCGTAGGAGGAACATCGTGAAAAACAAAAATACTTGCGGGGATATTACACTGTTTTTGCTCTTTCTAGCTAAGAACTAGACCCGTTTGATATATGGTTTACCTAATTTAGTCCTGGCAGATAGGAGTGGAAAGAGAATGACAATATTTTTCGGCAAGCCAAAACGTATAACAGGTAAGCCCAAAAAGCAACCTGAACTGATGACGGCAGAAGAAGTACATGAGTTTGGAATAAATATTGTTGCGGAATATTTGCAAAAGAACGGCTATACAGAAATCCAGGTTTGCCGTGACCCAGCAATTAATCCCCAGATTACTGCTATTAAGGAACAGCAACCTGTACATATTGCAGTTCGGACTGCTTGTTACCCGGAGCATGGGAGATTGGGAAATGAAGATATAGCCCGACAGTTGGTACGAGATGCCAGGGAGCATGGTGCTACTTGTTATTTTGCCCCGGTAGGCTTATACAACGCCGATGCTCAAAATCAAACTGCAGCCGGTTTAGCCATCCAGGGAGGAAAATTCTACGTATCTTTTAAAGGGTTGGAGATTCTTACTTCAACTGACCAGGTAACTCTATGGCTGGGAGAAGACGATTATAAATCGGACAAATTAGAACAGTTAATAATTTTATTGGCACAAAGCTGGAATGGACTTTCGCCTGATACTATAGTTGATTATCTATCGCCGGATATAATATATGAATCACAACAGGTTTTAACACCAATGGTTGGTAAGGAGTTAGTTGTTAACTATCTAAGAGAGAAAATGGCTGTAATTGCTCAAGATTTAGAAAACAGTCAGGTATTTGCCGAGCTGGCTTTTTGGCCGAGACCAATTCAGGGGCAAAAGCCGAGTGAAATCCCTTGTATTTTATTGGCCCAGGGTTCTCGGGAAAATACCTCGGCGGTGGTATTGGTACAAAGTCGAGAAGAGCTTATTAACCGTATAGACATTTGTACCGTGGTGCCAAATCCTGCCATGGTTCGCAGAACAGCTATATATCTTGTGTCGGATGCTGCCTGTACAGTAGTCAACCCTCATAAAGTTGATGAACTGGTGCAGGACTTGACGGATGTTTTCTTTCAAGCGTTCTGGTATGGTAGCGATTTGCTAACCAGAGCTCAGAAAATTAAAGACCCACGTATAGTTAGGATTATAGCGATCCGTCATCATTTTTTGCAGAATAAAGAAGCGGGTTCTTGTCAAGTATTACGCCAGACTGTTAAGCATCTGGAAGGCCCGGATTTCCAAACCTTATGGCAGATGTTATTTGATACTGATGAAGATGAAGCTCAGGCGGCCCTCTACATATTGTCTGAAATAGGCGGAATCTATGCTTTCAGACGCTTTGGGCATGAAATAATCTCAAGCTCAGATTACCACAGAACTCTGGCTTTACATGGTCTGGGCCGGGTAATTATTAGATACCTTCAAATAATGGAACAGGGCAAACCAGTTATGCAGGAAATGGATATAAAAAGTGGTCAGGTTAAAACTATACTGCAAAAAGAGCAATACCCTGATATATATGCCCGAACAATGAATGATCGCCGGGAAGCAGACGAATATTTTATACTCCCTGCAGTCAGTGAAATTGAAGCTACCGTAGCCATAATAAATAATATCCCAGGAGATGAGTTCCCGTGGCCCAAAATCAATATTCTAGTGGCGCTAAACGATTTAAGCCAAATGGTAAGGTATCGCCTTGCTTGATTGAGTAAAATTATTGTTTGTTGGTAACCTTATTAACGCTATTCTTCCAGAACCCATATTAAAAAAGGAAAGGGCAGATTACAAAAAACCCCTGGACAGGTGGGCAATGTTCTTGAAAGGATGGGATGACATGGAATTGCTGGAAAGGTTAACTGAGGAAGATCCGGCTATAGCCCAGGCTAAAAAAGTATTGGAAAAAATGGGTTCCGACCCTCGTGCCAAAGAAATCTACGAGCAAAGGCTTAAGGCAATTATGGATAGGAATTCGGAGTTATATGAAGCGCTTCTAAAAGGCAAAAGGGAAGGCAAAGCAGAAGGTAAAGCAGAAGGTAGGGCAGAAGGTAAGAGGGAAGGCAGACTGGAAACAGCTCGCGCTGCTTTGCAGAAAGGTTTAGGTGCAGAATTAGTAGTGGAAATAACGGGACTGCCGCTGGAGACTATACAAAAACTTAAACAGGAAATTACGGACGGGTAGCCCAGGGGATAAATGCTCAGGTGGTAAAACATAAGCAGGTTTAATAAAAAGACGCTAAAAACATAGGGGCAACATATGTTCCCTGCAATTAGCGTCTTTTTTTGCGTGTCTATACGGTATTGACCCCATAGCCTCAGGCCCCACCCAGACACTCAGCCCAACATTTTGTTTATGTTAACAGCAAGCGGTTACTGCTGAGTGCCGGGGCACTTGACAAACAAGCTTGAAAACAATGGTTTGAGGTGTAAGATCCAAGTTAACATTTATAACAAGCCAGCGTAATTCATAGCTATCAGTGTTTTCAGTGTCCATTTTCATATTACGGTATTACGGTTTAACCTGCTCTCCTGCGCCGGGATTATCCAGAGTAGCTTCCTTCAAGGCGGCGAATACTCCACCCAGTCCGGCCAGATCAGCGGGGATGATAAGCTTGGTAGCCTGGCCATCACCGATAATCTTAAGGGCTTCCAGGGATTTCAGGGCCAGTACCTTTTCATCAGCAGAGGCTTCTCTTAGCATAACCAGGCTGTCAGCCAGGGCTCTTTGTACCAACAGGATGGCCTGGGATTCACCTTCGGCTTCCAGGATTTTAGCCTGGCGGGTTCCTTCCGCCTCACGGATGTTAGCCTCTTTAACTGCTTCAGCTCTTAGTATGGCAGCCTGTTTATTGCCTTCGGCTTCCAGGATAGCGGCGGTTTTTTGTCCCTCTGCTACCAGGATAGCTTCCCTTTTTTCTCTTTCTGCCCGCATCTGTTTTTCCATAGCGGTTTGAATATCCTTGGGGGGTAGGATGTTTTTCAGTTCTACCCGGTTTACTTTAATACCCCATTTATCGGTAGCTTCATCTAATATAACGCGCAAGCGGGTATTGACAATATCTCTGGAAGTAAGAGTTTCATCCAGCTCCAAATCACCTACGATATTTCTGAGAGTAGTAGCCGTTAAATTTTCTATAGCCAGAATAGGATTGGCGATTTCATAGGTGTATTTGAAAGCATCAGTTACCTGGTAGTAAACTACCGTATCAATCATCATAGTAACATTGTCCTTGGTTATTACCGGTTGGGGAGGAAAGTCCACTACCTGCTCGCGCAGATCCACCACGGCCCGGAAGGAATCAATAAAGGGAATAATTACATTAATCCCCTGTTCTGCCATCTTGTGAAATTTACCTAGCCGCTCCACAACACCTACGGTAGCCTGCCTAATAATCTTGATAGATGAAAAAGCAATAATTATAACAAATAGGACAATAATTAGGTCAACAAAAATACGAAGTACCTGCATGTGCTATCCACACTCCTTTCAAATATAAGCGGGGTTTCTCCTTATTCTACAGCTTTAACTACCTGGAGTTTAACCCCGTCTATTCCGGTAACCATAATCCTGCTGCCTTCCTCAATATTTTCTCCCGAAAAAGCGGTCCAGATTTCCCCGTTTACTTTTACCTGCCCGAAGTGAAGGGGTTCAATATTAGTAGTGGCAACACCGTGCTGACCGATTAAAGCGTTGACATTGCTGACGGTGTCATTGGTATGGAAAAGCTTTAAAGTTAAGGGGCGGGTAAATATAATGAATAGAAGGGTCAAAAAGGCGAAAACCAACAACTGTACTTCCAGTGAAGATAACCAGCCTACACTCACAGCACCGGCTACAATGAGAGCAGCTATAGCCAACCAGAGAAACCATAACCCCAGGGTGAAAATCTCAATAGCACCACATACTACTGCTATTAATATCCATTGTACAGCGGTCATCTGCTTAAAACCCCCTTTAATTCACATGATTAGATACAAATTTCTATAAAATCTTTAGCTGGGCAGATACACGGGTCTGTCCCTACAAAACAATAATACCACATTCTTACCTCTTTTCTACAGTATATCCGCAATAAGGATTTGCTATATGCGAATATTATGTCAATAATTGTAGTAGCAATGAAAATGATGTATATTGTATAATAAAACTGCATGGAGACTCCGATTTAGTTTACCTAAGGATTTGGCTATGGTAACTGAACGACAGGGTATAGAGGGAAACCTGTATGCCTCCTAGGGGAAAGGAGTATGCCCATTATGTTGCTGCAAACTCCCTTCTGGGAGTTTAATTTTTTTTGGGGAGGTTTTGAATATGGCGGACAAGAAAGAACTAATAGCAAAGTTACAGGAACTATATCCCGAAGGTAAAATTAGCTGTTCTGAAGCACGTGGAATAGCTGCGAAGTTAGGTGTCGCATTGGGCGATATGGGTGAGCTCTGTGATTTGGCAGGAATAAAAATATTTGCTTGTGAGCTGGGCTGTTTTTAGTAGTATAAATACCGGGAATCCCGGGGAGAGTGAAAGATATGTTGGATAATTACAACAGGGATATTAACTACCTACGAGTATCGGTTACCGACCGCTGTAATCTACGCTGCCGCTACTGTATGCCCGAAGAAGGGGTAGGCAACCTGGGGCATTATATTATTTTGAGTTTGGAAGACCTGGCTCGTCTTATTAAGATAGCAACTACTATAGGAATTCGTAAAGTCAGGTTAACCGGTGGCGAACCGTTGGTGCGTAAAAATATTATACAACTGATCCGTTATATTTCCAATATACCGGAAATTGATGATTTAGCCCTTACCACCAATGGCATTCTTTACCCCCCCATGGCCAGGGAACTAAAAGATGCCGGTTTAAACCGCGTAAACCTGAGTCTAGATACTTTATCAGACGAGAAATACCGGTTTATTACCCGCCGGGGTGAATTAAAGGATGCATTAAATGCAATTTTTACTGCCCTGGAAATGGACATGCACCCGGTTAAGATAAACACGGTAATAATCAGAGGTTTTAATGATGGCGAAATTATGGATTTTGCCCGCATGGCTTATGAATATCCCCTGCACATCAGGTTTATTGAATTTATGCCCATAGGAGACCTGCATTTTTGGAAAGAGCAGCGCATGATTAGTGTGGACGAAGTAAAGAAGCAGATTGAATCTGAATATACACTGGAAGCAGCCCGGACCATAAAAGGCAACGGCCCGGCTCAGTATTATAAAATGGCCGGAGGTAAGGGTTCCATAGGGTTTATCACTCCTATGAGCAACCATTTTTGTGGACTATGTAACCGCATCCGTATGACTGCTGATGGCAAGCTCAGGGGATGCCTCTATGATAAGAGGGAAGTTGACCTGAAAGCAGCTATACAGGCTGGAGCCAGTGATGAGGAATTGAGACAGTTATTTATCCAGGCTATAGATATGAAACCTGCTCGTCACCACATGGATAATGGGTGGGGAAATGAAAACAGACGTAAAATGTATCAAATAGGAGGTTAAAATGGATTTCACCCATGTTAATGAACAGGGAAGGGCCCGCATGGTTGATGTCAGCGCTAAAGATGATACTGAAAGGGTAGCTATAGCCCGTGCAGTAATTTCTATGCAACCTGAAACCCTGGACTTAATTAAGAGTGGGGGTATTAAAAAGGGAGATGTACTGGCAGTAGCCCAGGTAGCTGGTATTATGGGAGCAAAACAAACCTCCAGTCTGGTGCCGATGTGCCATCCCTTAATGTTAACCTCAGTGGACCTCAATTTTGAAATTGATGATGACAATTCCCGTATTATTATAACTTCGGTAGTCAAAACTACCGGTAAGACCGGGATTGAAATGGAAGCTATTACTGGTGCGGCTGTTGCTGCCATTACCATATACGATATGGCCAAAGCAGTTGATCGCTGGATGGAAATTAGTGAGATTAAACTGCTGGAAAAATGGGGCGGCAAGAGCGGCCATGTAAAACGATAATGTAGGGAACGGC
>JAAYCQ010000166.1 GCA_012729715.1 Syntrophomonadaceae bacterium | reverse complement strand
GCACAGGGGCCGTTCCCTACACATGATTATTCTGCGATTCGCCTTATGGGTAATATTTATTAAAAAATCCGCTCCCTTAATAGCGACCGAAGGGAGCATCTGTGTGCCCTATGGGTACGTAAATCCTTATTGTCCCGCGGTTTCCGCGTCTATTCACTGTTCTATTTTCTATTTAACAGTTGAGGGGAGAGGAGAAGGTAAAATGATTAAGGCTAATATATTTAGACAGTATGATGTTCGTGGGGTGGTAGACCAGGATTTAACCGAGGAAGCAGCTTATCGGATAGCTCGGGCTGTAGCTACTCAGGCCGCCGCCAGGAACTGGAATAAAATTTTATTGGGGAGAGATAACCGCAAATCCTCCCCGCGGTTACGTGAGGTAGTAGTAAAAGGTCTGCTTGATTCCGGTTGCGAGGTGGTAGACCTGGGAGTAGTGGTGACCCCCATATTTTACTTTGCCGCTCGTCATCTAGACATTCATGCTGGGCTTATGATTACTGCCAGTCACAATCCGGGGGAATATAATGGGTTCAAGATACTAATGGGTGAGGGTACTATTTACGGGGATGATATTCAGGACTTACGACGTCTGGCTGAAAGCGGGGAGTTTGTAACCGGCTTTGGTGGTAAAATGACTGAGGTTAATGTGGTTGATGATTACATGAATATGATAAAAGAAAAAATTCAGCTGGGACCGAAAAAAATCAAGCTAGTAGTTGACTGTGGGAATGGAACCGCTTCTCTTTTTGCTCCGCAACTTTTCCGGGAACTGGGTTGCTCAGTGGTGGAACTATACTGTGAGTCGGACCCGGAGTTTCCCAATCATCACCCCGATCCGGTGGCAGTGGAAAACTGTCAGGACCTTATCCGGGTGGTGCAGGAAGAGGAAGCTGATCTGGGTATTGGTTTGGATGGAGACGGCGACCGCCTGGGGGTGGTCGATCGCCAGGGTAACATTATTTGGGGCGATATGCTGATGATTCTTTTCTGGCGGGAGATATTACCCCAATATCCTGACACCAAGTGTATTGTAGAAGTTAAGTGTTCACAAAGTTTGATTGATGAAATAGAACGCCTGGGAGGAACTCCCCTGATTTATAAGACCGGGCATTCTTTAATCAAAGCCCGCATGCGGGAGATAGGGGCAGTTTTTACCGGGGAGATGTCTGGACATCTATTTTTCGCCGATGAATATTATGGCTTTGATGATGCTCTATATGCAGCAGCCCGATTGTTGCGAATTCTTTCTAACTGTGAGCAGGATATTACTGCATTGCTGGCTGATGTGCCTAAATACTATTCCACTCCTGAAATAAGGGTAAAGAGCAGTGATGAAGAAAAATTCCGGGTGGTAGATAAAGTGCTTAAGCACTTCCAATCGCGCTACCAGGTTATAGATGTGGATGGCGCCCGTATCCTTTTCCCCAATGGATGGGGTTTGGTCAGGGCCTCAAATACTGGTCCGGAACTGATTCTCCGGTGTGAGGGAAAGACCCCTGGTGATCTGGAAAGGATTAAGAAGGAGTTATTTAGTTTTTTAAATCAGATTTCAGTAACGGTTCCTTCCTTTGACTAAAATTGACCTTTATGCTATTATTAGATAATAGGAAAAGTGTTAACCTTCCGACGATTCCATTACCATGGAATCAACTTCACTTGCGCAGTTTTTCTCATCTTATTTTTTCATTGTTTAATAAATGTATTTAACAGGGCTTTTTCACAGGCCCTGATTGCCAATGAAGCTGATTGTTACCAGGGCTAAAAAGGGAGGTGATTCAGGCTCTTTGTATCAATAGCTAATCCGAGAATCAAAAAGATGGGATTTTGTAATCCGGGTTGCATTTACGCAAGTGGTTTCTGCGAAAAAACTAGGAGGTGAGGCAGAAATGAAAGCTTGTTTAGTTGTAAGCACTTATACCCCAAGAAAGTGTGGGATTGCGACCTTTTCCAATGATTTAAGGGATAACTTGTTATCCAAAGGGCAAAAAGTTCATATTGCTGCTATTTCCGAACCATTTAGTTCTTATGTTTATCCTCCGGAAGTAGCCTTTAAAATCCAGCAGGAAAGAAAAGCCGACTATATCGCCTGTGCCCAGTGGGTCAATCATAATCCAGATATTGAAATGGTTATTATTCAGCATGAATACGGCATATTTGGAGGACAAGACGGCGATTATGTACTGGAACTGGTCTCTCATTTACAAAAACCATACTTACTGGTCACGCATACGGTTCTTCCCCATCCCCATGAAAATCAGAAAAAAGTGCTTATGAGGCTGGCCCAGTCTGCCAACGGCATTATATGCATGACGGTCAGGGCACGAAAACTACTGTCCAAGATATATAGCGTACCAGGGGAAAAAATATTTGTGGTACCACACGGAGTTCCTAATTTCCCGGTAAAAGAGCGGGGATTTTTGAAGGCCCAATATGGTCTTAAGGG
>JAAYCQ010000165.1 GCA_012729715.1 Syntrophomonadaceae bacterium | reverse complement strand
GATCGCGTCATGTGTAGGGAACGGCCCCTGTGCCGTTCCGCCATGGGTTAGAAACAAAATACTTCTATTTTCATAAGTGGTTGTGTGCCGTACTCATGGCTGGTTAATAAGAAAATAGAATTTTAATAGACACAGAGAACGTAGCAACCTTAATAGTGACCAAAGGAAGCATCAGTGTGCCCTATGGGTACGTAAATCCTTTCGATTCCGCGGGTTCACCCTTCGGGTATTACTGATGTTCCCCATCCTGCAGGTATCACAACATCATGACGGAACGGCACAGGGGCCGTTCCCTACACATGACTGTTCTATGGTTTCGTCCTGCGGTATCACAATTAAGGTTGCCGCGTCAAAAAGTCTATTTTCATATTAATTTATTATTAGCACCTGCAGATGGCTTTATGTAAAGTAAAGCCTTACTGTATAAAACCGGGGCACATTGACAAATAATATAAAATAATTCTATCTGGAGGTGAAAGGATTGAATTCATGGATGTTCTTGCTTCTGAAGTATGCTATGACCTTTGTTGCAGGCTTCTTAACCTTATCTTTAATTGACGGAAACAGTGTACTGGAAGTACTGGTACTGGCGCTGGCTGTGGCTGCCTTGAATTATGGAGTCGGTGACCTGGTAGTTTTGCCGGCATATGGTAACCTGGTTGCTGCCATAGGTGACGGTTTAATGGCCGCCGTCCTGGTTTATATAATCTCATTAATATGGCCGGCAATTACAGTCAGTTTCTTATCTCTGGTCATCTTTGCCGTGCTCATAGCCATTGCCGAGTACTTCCTCCATAATTACCTGCTGGCAGCCGAGGAAGTTAAACCTTAGAGCATATCCATAAAAATACTAAAGGAGGGACTTACGCTTGTAGCTAGTCCCTCCGCTTTCCACATTCAGTGCCAATTTTTCTAATTAAAAATCCGCGGAAATCCTTATCTAATCAGCGTTATCCGCGTCTAGTCCCAAGTCTATTTTTCCGAGCTGCATAAACTCCCTGCTATCTGTTCTACCCCGTTCTCCTCGTTTCCGTCCTCCCAACTCTGTCTGGCTTCCTCCTGCTTCAGCTTCCTCATCTCGAAGTAAATAAAACCTGCAGTTAAAGCAACGGACAGACCGTCTGAAATGGGGGCCGTTCTCCATACCCCATCTATACCCCAAAAATGCGGCAAAACCAGGAGCAGAGGAATAAAAATCAGAAACTGGCGTGACAGACTGAGGACGGCTGCCTGCTTACCCTTACCTACGGCTTGAAAATATATTGAACTGGTTATCTGAAAACCCAGCACCGGCAGCAAAGCAAAGAAAATTAACATGGCATGAACGGTCATGGCGGTAAGTGCAGTATCTCCTTTACTAAACAGCGCCACTAACGGTACCGGCCAAATATGAATGGCCAGGTATCCCGCCAAGGCTATACCCGTACCGGCCAAAACTGCCATTCTCCAAGTTTCCCGCACCCGCTTATATTGGCGGGCGCCATAATTGTAGCCGATAATCGGTTGCGCACCCTGACTAAGGCCTAATACCGGCATAAACAGTAATGTGGATATGCTCATTACAATGCCAATGGCCGCGAGAGCCATATCTCCACCATAAAACATCAAGGTCTTGTTTAATATGAGTTGTTGGATACAGGAGGCTGCCTGCATGGCAAAAGGGGCAAAACCAATAGCCATGATACTGGCCAGCACCGGCCATGTTGGTCTCAGGTTTTTCCAGCGAATTTTCACCAGACTTCTGCCCGTAAAGAAATAGCTTAGAACCCAAATAGCTGATATTAATTGCGCCAATATGATGGCAAAAGCTGACCCCTTTATCCCCCAATGGAATATGAAGATGAAAATATAATTTAGAGCCACACTTACTACCGCCCCTAATATCTGGGTATACATAGCCATCTTGGGATTACCTTCGGCCCGGATGAAGTTGTTCATGCCCATACTAATAGAGCCAAAAACCGACCCCAGCATAATGATTTGGGTGAAATCACGGGCATAGGGAAGTACGGCCGTACTGGCCCCAAAAGTAATTAAGATGGGTTCTGTAAACAGCAGGAATAATACTGCTAAAATCGCAGGCAGAAGGATTAACATGGTCATAGCATTTCCTGCTACCTTCTCCGCCTCATCCTTCTTCTGCTCTCCCAGTTTAAGCGAAATCAAAGCGGTAGCACCAACCCCGATTAAAAGGGAAAACGCCATAAGCAGAATCATAATGGGAAAGGCTACCGTAGTTGCTGCTATCGCCAATGGCCCTATCCCCCGACCTACAAATATCCGAGCTATGACATTATAAAGCGAACTGACCAGCATGCCGACAATAGTGGGCAGAGAAAAACTCCATAATAATTTGCCTATACTCTGGTTCCGCATTTGCTCTGAACGATCCATATAATAACTCCCTTAAAGAGATAAAAACCAAATCAGGATGAAAAAGAGACCTCCCCCTTAGTATAAGGGATAGGTCTCTTTGATAACAATCAAATTATCAGGTAAATGATTCCGTGAATGCCGTGGTTTTGGATAAACGCTACACAACAATAAATTATCTACTCTTACAACTCGAGTACATTAAAACATTGAAACTGGGGTTAGTAGTCAAAAGAACAAGCATTCACCTTTTACTCAATACTCCTTAAGCTGATTTTTAGAAAGAGTAATCCAGCTAGCTTCCTGGTCTGCCACTGCCGGGTTAACCAGTAAAACCGACCTGCCTCCGATAAGGACGGGCTTTACTGTTTCACCCAGTCGAACCAGTTCGCTTTCCTCCAGGGTATGGCCTGCTTCCAGGCTTTTAACTATATCCACTCGGATATTCGTCCGGGATTTGGCCAGAATTTCGCTTACGCTGGCAACTTCGTATTCAGGTTTGATTTTAAGTTTACCGCGAAAACGTCCGTCATTACCGCTCAGTCTCAGACCGGCACCAGCCATGGCACCGATAATTCCATCACCGGTGCCGCCATGTTCGGACAGATGAATGTTAAGTTCCTCGGCCAACCCGTAAGCGTAGTCTTTGTTAAGTACCTCCTGTTTAGCGGAATAGCCAAAGGCAATAAGCCAGCCGGGACGGGCCAGGCGGTCAACTGCCACTACACAGAGGCCAGGATCGGAACCGACGGCACTTTCCTTTACCAGAAATTTACTGGCATATTCGATGAGCTGATCCAACCGGGAGGGGTCAATCTCAGCCGCAAAACACATGGAACTGTTATGGGACGTATAGGGTACATCCGGATGTACCAGTAATTGGTGACGGGTTACCGGTTCGCACTTGCCCCAGCCCTTTTCTTCAATCGCCTCGGCCAACATAGTTGCCAGTTCGCCGGTCCCTCTCTTAACGTCAATGTTATCGGTGTCGTCAATAGAAACAAGTACTCTCATCGTTATTTATCCTCCATTAGTTATCTGCTTTTATTTTATGGCATAACATAGTGAAATTAAATTAAGAATAATTTGGAATTATGGTCCGGTCATCAGTCTATTCCTATTTTTTCGAAACTCTCATGCCTTCGCCGCTCAGTATTTTTGCACGGTTTCGTCGGTTAAGTCCATATTGGAAGAATTCTTTATAGAAATATTTGGTTTCTGCCACCATATCGATATCGGTAAATTTATCGGGATGAAACCCGTGAAAACCCTGTCCCATCAGGATTATAAAAACATGGGGACTGTCCCTGCTGTTTCCCTAAGGAACCCAAGGAAACAGAGGGACTGTCCCCATGTTTTCATGAAGTGCTTTCCATACTTAAAATAACGAAGAATTCAACCACGTTCTTGCTAACTTGCCATGATAGATTTAAAACAGACCTTACGTCTAATACCCGGAAGGGGCCAGAGCCAGTATACGGCTAGCCATTATTGCCATTTCCGCCCGGGATACCTTATCCAGGGAGCGTAAGTTGTTATTTCCATCCGGGGTTATAATACCTAATCCGTAAGCCAGACCTACATAGTTATATCGGTTGGTGCTAATTTTACCTGCATCTTTGACCGGGGTAGTGATGGGGTTTTTAATTTGGGCAATATTATCGTAGCCCAGGCTTTTGATTACCCAAACCGCCAGTTCTTCACGGTTTATATAGCCATCCGGATTAAAATTTGCCCGGGGGGAAATAATTCCCCGGCTTGCTGCCAGGGCAAATGTCTTATAGTCAGGGTCTTCGGCCTTAATATCATCTAATTCTATCTGTTTACTACGGGCATAACTGTAATAGGCCCGGGGATTAGTGGCCGCAAGTACCGCTTTCAATGCTTCCCGTCTGGTTATTGCCTCATCGGGGTTTACGGTACCGGTAAGCAACCCGTTTTCATTTAACATGGACAAGGCTGGCGCTGACCAGTGGCTGACCCAAGGTGCTTTTGAGGAATTTGCAGTCGGGTCGATTTCCCCTCCATATATCATGGCACCGCTGAGTGCATCTACTCGAGGACGGGAAATTAAGTAGGCCAATCGAGGTTCTCCGGTTTCTTCATAATTTGTATTAAGAGCGGACATATGTACCAATTCAACATTTAACTGCTGAGCCAGAATTGATTGGACTCTGGTTTGGTTTAGCAATTGGTTCAATGAACTGCACTGAACCGGCCTCCATCTAATTTGGTAACCAAGTAAATCGCCATTTTGCCGGCTAATGGTGACGGTTATGCTGTCCCGGTCAAAAGGTATGCCATTTAGCAACCGGACAAAAGTAAAGGTGTGTTTTCCCGGTTCATAGTCGGTACCGGCTGTTTGCTTAAGAGCCAGCAGGTTTTCTTTTCCCGGGCTATATTTTTTTATGGCTTGCCGGGCTATTGGAAGTGCCTGCTCCCAGCTAACCGGATTATCAATTTCAGAGTTGCTTTCGCTTTTATAGAATCCGGTAACTTCACCGGTATAGGCGTCTATTTCCACTCTTAACCCGGAATAGTTTCCGTCTTCATCATTTTTGGGACTGTAAAACCAGTGTTCATCCTTATATCCAGGGCCACTGCCTCCGCCACCACCACTCTTTATAATTTCGCCCTCAAACCCTGCTGCAAGTAAAAACTGACGGGCAGTTTCCTGGGCCTGGCGGGGGTCTACTTCTGTTTCAGTCAATGGCGGCTCATTGATAGCTGGCCGGTTCAGCAGCGGAGTAAATTCGCTGTTATAAATCTTAATTTGCTGCTGTGGAAGCTCCTGTCCCTGGTAATTCAAGAACTTCCCGGTAAGGGCATCAATATACATGGCTTCTGTGTTCAGTTCATAGACCGGAATAATTTGCTCATTAATATGACCATCTTTAGTAGTGGAGTATTTGTAAGCAGGATAAACCCCAGCCTGATTTAACAAGATGGCGATAGCTTGGTCCTGAGAAATATTAATTTTCCCCGGGGAAAATTGAGTCTCTTTACAGCTGTTGTTATAATGGGTAATTAATCCGGTATAAGCGTCTACCCCGACCATAACCCGCTCCCAATTTACCGCTACCCCGTCAACCATTCGAGTCCAGGAAAAACTGTAATAGGTGGTTAAGCTGGTATTAGGATTAAATGAAGGCGTAACCCCCTGATCCAGCTTAAGTGAATTTTTTAACTCGGGAACCATTGATGATAGAAAGCTTTGAGCATTCTGCAGTGCTTGCTCTCTGGTCAGCTTAACCTGTTTTCCTCGGTAATACTCCGGCAACGGGTTATAGTTCATAGTTAATACCCTGCCGGTTATCGCATCAACCGAGCCACTAAGCACACGGTGACCGGAGCCAGGTCTAACCCCTATTTCTGGTGAACCAAAACCCCATGCCGGGTGACCGTCAGAAGAGTAACCTTCCTGTTCCATTTTTAACTCCACTCCCCTAGTTAACTCCGGGAAAGCATTGGTTAAAGATAGCATGGCCTCTTCCCGGGCAATCGGGTTATACTCCCCGGTGGCTGAACCATGCTGCTGGTTGGCAATGGGCACTGCTACGCGACTAAAATTTGCCGCTAGAACTGGTTCCGGCACCGTAAAAGCAAATACCATAAGACAGATTAGTGCTACTTTTGTTTTCCACATAAGAATAATCCCCCCTGGCAACTATTAACTGTATTATAGTATAAAAGCTACCTTGCGAGGGATATGTTCCAAGTTATTTAAATAGTTTTGAATATTCGGATGCCCCGTTTGCTATATGGTATACGTAGATAACTTCACCAATCAGTCGATATATGCATACATATTTGCCGCACATTAGCATTCTGTAATTAGCATCGCTAAGTTCTGCATCAGGTGCATATGGGCAGGATAAGGGAAACTCCTCCAGTCTGGAAAGTGCATCAAGTATTTTATCAGTGATTCTCCTTGCTGAAATAGGACCCACCACAAGTAAATGATAGCTTGCAATTTCATCTAGTTCTTTCCAAGCCGGAGATAAGATTTCCAGCCTGAAATTAGCCATTATACTTTTCCTCCAGGAGTTTCCTTGCTTCTTCTAGAGTAACAGTAGTTTCTCCCGATAATCTAGACTGTTCCGCAATGGCTATCTTTGAGCGCAACTTTAATATCTGTTCTCTTTTCTCAAAGGCTTCAATGCTCATAACAACAAGATCACCTTCGCCGTTTTTTGTAATATATATAGGCTCTTCCACTTCATGGGCAAGGGCTGATATGGCACCATAATCGTTTCTGAGTGTGGTTGAAGACTTTATAATCATCAATAATCACCTCGCATTAATAATTCTGATATTATTATACGTTAATTCTGCTAAATAATAAATGGGTTTAGTAAACCGCTTTAACCCGGTTGCCTTCCTTAAGTTCCAGGCTTCCATCCCGGACTACGGCTTCACCGACTTTGATACCCTTTTTTACCTCGACCCATTGCTGGTTTTTTTCACCTATCTCAACTAACCGTTCCGATATACGGCCTTCATTTACCACCAGGACCCGGTAATGACCATCTTCGGTGAGCCGTATCGCTTCACGGGGGAGCAGGATTACATCTTCTTTACGCAGGGTTTCGATAGCGACTCGTACCTCGTATCCCGGCTGCAGGTTAGCAGATTGGTTTAAAGCAATAATAATCGGAACTCGGCGCTGGATTACACCCAAGGCGGAAGTTTTCTCGTAAGCACGGGGATAGATTTTGCTAACCTGACCGGTCAGAGTCTGGTCACCCAATACGGGAGCGGTAATACTGGTGGTCTGTCCAGTTTTAACCCGGCGGATGTCATCACTTAAGAGCTCGGTTTTTACCTCCAGTTGGCTATCGGACCCTACCTGAGCCAGCAGTGTACCTGGTGCTACAACCTGCCCAACTTTAACCGGCAAATCCAGGATGGTCCCGGATATCGGGCTTATAACCTGGAGTTCCCCCGCTTTTTCTTCCAGGCTGTTAAGTATGGCAGTGAGACTGGCCACCTGTTTATTTAAACCGTTGGTACTGGTTTCCTGTTGGGATAGACTCTTCTTTAATTTTTCCACCTGTAGCTCAGCCTGTTCGTATTCAGCCTGAGCCAGTGCCCCCGATTCTAACAGGGTTTTCTTTTTAGCCAGGTCATTTTCCTCCTGCTTAAGCTCCAGGAGGAGTGACTGGACGCTTAGTTCGGCAGCCTGTAGCTCCGATTCCGTAAGGGCTAACTGAGAACGGGCGGATTCAGTTTCAGTAGTTAACTCTGGACTGGATAGCTTCATCAATACCTGCCCTGACACAACTCTATTCCCTGATTCAACCAGCAATTCACGCACCTGGGATGCCGCAGTCGCCTGTACTTCCCGGTCATTGGCTGCCTGCACATAACCGGTCTCCTCAACCGTCAGGATAAAGGTTCCACGACTAGCCTTGACTACTTCCACCTGCTCACCACCACTTCCCATTATAGCTGCTATAGCTGTAACAGCAGCGAGAATGATTCCCCCAATAATCCAGGCCTTTTTGCTTTTCATCTGCACCCTCCTCTTTAATCCTGGTTCTTTAACGCTTCCACCATGTCTAATTGGCCGACCTTGCGGATGGCCAACTGCTGTCCAATCCAGACAAAAATTATTGCTACCAGGGCAACAATAAAATAGGTGCGGGGATAAATGATAACCGGGAAACTATACAGGTCAGTACTGGCACTGGCCATGTATGCCGCCCCCGCTGCCTTGCCGGCAGGTAAGCCCAACCCAATACCTAATATCGCCTGAATCCAGGTTTCCTTACGTAACAGACCTGCCACCTCCCCTCTTGAATACCCTAAAACGCGCAAGGAAGCTAATTCCCGCTGGCGTTCGTTGAAAGTCATAACCGAAGTATTATAAATTATAGCCATTCCCAATAGCCCGGCAAAGAGAATCATCACTGTAATCGAAGTAGTTGCAGTTCCCATCAGTTCCTCATAAGTCTCCTGCTCTCGTGCGGGACTAGTTACCGAGCTTACACGGTTCATTTTCTGTAAGCGATTTTCCACTGATGACATCTGGGCTGCATCCAATTTCAAAAGGACAGTGCTGGCAATGTCTTGTTCTCCCAATAGATTGTTAGCAGTACTTAGCGATACATAAGATCCACTACCGGTCATAGGTTCATTTATGCCCATTATGATAAGGTAAGAACTGCGCGAGGGTCCAATCCCCAGCGTAGTTTCCGCCTTAACTTCATCTCCTACCTGTAATCCCAGTTTATCGGCAACCCGTTTACTAATAAGGATACCCTGGTCAGGAATTTGCCGCTCCTGCCCAAATTTATCGTACACTCGTTTTAACCGGCTGGAAGGTTCCATTCCCACCAGCACTTCATCCTCCGACTCTTCTCCGGCATAAAATTTTACCGGCAGCTCCATCATAGGTTCCATACGCTGCACTTCATCCCAGCGATTCCAATCTAAAATCTCAGTATACTTAATCGGTTCGGTAAAACGAATTAAGTAATCGTAGCGGTTTATTTGCTTAAAGTTCTGGTTCATAAGATAGTCGGTAGCATCAAGGGAAAAACAGGCAAATACCAGCAGTACTACTGAACTGATAATCCCTAAAACAGTAACCGCAAAACGTCCTCGGTTACGGAATATGGAACGCAGACTCATTTTCCAACTACTGTTTAACTGTTTCCATAACCAGGACCAGTTCTCCATAAGGGTACGCCTCCCGGAAGAGGGCGGCTGGGTTCGCATAGCCTCTGCCGGGTTTATGCAGATTACCGAGCGGGAGGCCAAGAGCCCTGAAGCTATACCTACCATAGATGTAATCAGGAAGCTGTATAATACCACTTGAGTATTAATGTCATTTACCATAGCCGGAAGATTGAAATACTGGGCAAAAAGATTATTTAAAGCAGCGGCCAAACCCATCCCCAAAATACTGCCCAGAGTAGCTGCCACCAAACTGACAGCCAGGCCGTAGGAAGTATAATGCCACATTATCCGCCGGTTATTGTAACCCAGTGCCTTCATAACACCAATGGACAACCGCTGGGAACGAATCAGGCGGGTAAGAATAATAAACTGTATGGCTGCCGCTACCAGGAAGAACATGAAAGGCATAGAACGAGCAAAAAGCTGGATACCGTCCAATTCCGCCTGCAATACAACATGGCTGGATTGATCCTTACGCGGATAGCTCGTTATATTCCCGTAAGGCGCCAGTATTTTCTCTATCTTCTGCTTAAGTTCTTCTTCATCCACCCCTGGTGCCAAATTTACCAGAATCTGATTTACCTGCCCCGGTAATCCCAGTATCTGCTGGGCATGAAGCTGAGAAACCATTAAAATCCCAAATCGCTCCGGTTCCGGAAAAAGGGAACCGGCATCTTTCATAGGATAGATAAATTCCGGGCTGGTAGCGGTACCACTGACCGCCAGGGTTACTTTCTTGCCATCAGCAATAAGCTCGATATCCCTACCCGGAGTCAGGTGGTTGGCCTGGGCATACTGCGGATCAACCAATACGCTAACCTTACCTGTACCCTGGTCAAGTTGGCGACCTGATAGCATATGCAGGCGGTTAACCTCATTCTCCATGGGCAGGGGGTAACCCGTCAAACGACCGGTTATCCTCTCATTACCTTCCTTTATAATAGGAACATCCTTTTGAATACGCCCGGTAGCCTTAACTACTCCAGGCAAAGCTTCCACCTGGGCTACCACCGATTCCGGTGCCTTCACTACCGTAAAATTGTAATCCGCAAAACCATAATCCTGGTAAAAATGCTTCTGGGAGCGGCTTAAATTATAATAAGAGGTGGTCATGCCGATATATAGTACTACCCCCAGGGTGACAATTACCACCAGGGCCAGGAACTGACCGCGCGTAGCCTGAATAGTTCGTAATAATTTACGGGTGAGGATACTCATTACCATTCAATCCTTTCCGGTGGCTGGGGATTTTCATTTATAAAAATGTCTGCCACCGAGCCGCTGCGCATGCGCACCACCCGATCAGCCATTTCAGCAATGGCAGTATTATGCGTTACAATAATTACCGTACTGTTATGCTTTTTCTGGATATCACGTAACAGCCGGAGCACCGTTTTACCAGTTTCATAGTCCAGAGCCCCGGTTGGTTCATCACATAAAAGTAGCCGGGGGTTTTT
>JAAYCQ010000164.1 GCA_012729715.1 Syntrophomonadaceae bacterium | reverse complement strand
CCTCAGCAAAGGCCGTCTCAGCAGAGACCACCTCAGCAGCGGCAAGAACAGCCAGGGCGTGATAATAAGCTGCCTACAGATAAGAAAAGTACTGATATTCAGAAATCAAAAGATAATCGCAATGTTCAGCCAGCTAAACCGGGTAAATATGATAAAACCAAAGGGCCCAAGAAAACCGGTTCCGCTGTAATACAAAAAGACTATAGCCGGCCTGGCAAAAAGCAAAAACATAAACGGAAAAAAGAAGATGTTGTAGTTCAACTGCCGGATCGCATTAGTATAGAGGATAATATCACAGTAAGGGATCTGGCTGAAAAGCTGCATCGAGGGTCAGCTGAGATTGTTAAAAAATTAATGGAATTAGGTATCATGGCAGTTATTAATCAGAGTATAGATTTTGAGACTGCTGAAATTGTTGCCAGCCTTTATGAAGTTAAGGTTGAACGGGCCATATCGGAAGAAGAAAAACTGCTGGAAGAAATACATGACGAGGAAGCCAGCCTTAAATCACGTCCGCCGGTGGTTACGGTTATGGGGCATGTTGACCATGGTAAAACCTCATTACTGGACAGAATCCGTAAAGCAGATGTGGTTTCCGGTGAAGCCGGCGGTATTACACAGCATATAGGAGCATACCAGGTTACCGTTAATGATAGCCGGGTTACATTTATTGATACACCGGGTCATGAAGCTTTTACTGCCATGCGGGCTCGGGGGGCAAATTTAACTGATATTGTAGTACTGGTAGTGGCTGCAGATGATGGAGTTATGCCCCAAACCGTTGAAGCCATTAACCATATTAAGGCTGCTAATGTTCCCTTTGTAGTGGCAGTCAATAAGATAGATAAGCCTGATGCCAACCCGGACCGGGTTATGCAGCAGCTTACTGAATATGGCATAGTTGCCGAAGAATGGGGTGGCGACACAATATTTGTTCCGGTATCAGCCAAACGGGGTGATGGTATCGAGAACCTGTTGGAAATGATTTTACTGGTAGCAGAAATGCATGAAATTAAAGCTAACCCTGACCGTTCGGCGGAAGGGGTAGTCATTGAGGGGCAGCTTGACCGGGGACGGGGTCCTGTAGGAACGGTCCTGGTTTTGAAAGGTACCCTTAAAATTGGCGAATATATAATTAGCGGCAATAACTTCTGTAAGGTTCGAGCTATGACCGACCATAAAGGGCGAAGAGTAGAACAGGCCTTCCCCTCTATGCCGGTTGAGATTACCGGGTGGTCGGAAGTACCTGAGGCGGGAGGTAAAGTCCTGGCCTGTGATGAAAAAGTGGCCAAGGAAGTTGTAAACCTGCGCTTAAGTGAAAAGAAAATAGAAGAACAGAAACAAAGCAGCAGGGTTTCCCTGGATGACTTCTTTAAACAGATGCAGGATGCTGATATCAAGGAATTAAACTTGATTATAAAAGGAGACGTACAGGGCTCCATTGAGGCATTAGCCCAGTCCTTACTGCGATTGGCTACCAATGAGGTTAAAGTAAGCGTAATCCATTCTGCGGTTGGTGCCATAAGTGAAACTGATGTTATGCTAGCATCAGCTTCTCAGGCCATAATAATCGGATTTAACGTCCGTCCTGATGTAAAAGCCAGAAAATACGCGGAAGATGAAGGTATTGATGTCCGTCTCTACCGTGTTATTTATGAAGCCATTGAAGATGTGAAAAAGGCTATGGCGGGATTACTTGATCCCGAATACCGGGAAAAATACCTGGGTCGAGCCGAAGTAAGGGCTACATTTAAAGTTCCCAATGTGGGTATGATAGCTGGATCTTATGTTATTGATGGTAAAATTCAAAGGAATGCCAGTATGCGGGTTTTACGGGACGGCGTAATTGTTTATGAGGGTAGACTGGCATCACTGAAACGTTTTAAGGATGATGTTCGGGAAGTAGTGGAAAACTATGAATGTGGTATTGGCATTCAGGATTTTAACGACATAAAGGAAGGCGATATAATAGAAGCCTATACCCTGGAAGAAATACCCCGGGAGTTATAACTTTTACAACTAGCTAAGGGGGTAGAATTATGAGTAGACGCAGGCAAGAACGAATGTCCATAGAAATACAAAAAATTATGGCCCGTATAATTCAGGAGGAGATAAAAGACCCGCGCATTGATTTTACTTCGGTATCAATTACCAGGGTTGATGTAAGCAATGACTTGAGTCATGCCCGCATTTATGTAAGCGTGTTGGGAGACAACGAGAAACAGGATGAAACCATGCAGGCCTTACAGAAGGCCAAAGGCTATATAAGAACTGAGCTGGTTCAGCATTTACGGGTTAAACATGCACCCGAACTGGAATTTCGCCTGGACCGGTCCATAGAACACGGTATTCGTATTTCTTCTCTATTAGATGAATTAAAAGAAGAGCATAAAGGGGAAAAGTGAAGCATGAACAGCATCGCCGAGATAGCTGAACAACTTCAAAACTCCAATAACTTTATTATCATAGGACATACTATTCCTGATGGTGATTGTATAGGCTCCATGTTAGGGCTTTATTGGGGACTTAAAGCCAGCGGAAAGCAGGTACAGATGTTTCTTGATGGAGCTGTACCATCAATATATCATTATCTGGCAGGCTGGGAGGAGATTAAACCTGCAGACGAATTGGTACCCAGTCTGGAAAATATTATTTTGCTGGATTGTGCCGACCGGGAACGCGTAGGCGATAAAATACTGCAGCGGATTGAGAACAGACCAGTGTTTATCAACATTGACCACCACCTGCAGGATAAACCATATGCTGCTTATAATTACGTTTCTCCGGTAGCGGCTGCCACCGGAGAAATCATATTTAATCTACTTCAAGCCATAGAGGTTAAAATAACTCCAGAAATAGCAAATTGCCTTTACGCTGCCATTCTAATGGACACGGGCAGGTTTATGAATAACAATACCACCCCAACAACCATGCGTGTAGCCGCCGAGCTGATTGACCTTGGTGCTGATATTGACCAGGCCCGGGTTAATCTGTTTGAATCCAAATCCCACCTGGAAGTACTGTTATTAGGGCAAGCTTTAAAACATATAGATTTTAGCGAAGATGGCCGGATTGCCTGGATGAGCCTTTCTTACGAAGACGCTAAATCGATTGATGCTCTGGATTTTCATCCTGAAGGTATAATTAACTATACCCGTATGATTGCCGAGGTGGAAGTTGGCATGCTTTTCCGCGAAATAGAACCCGAAGTTATAAAAATTGGCTTTCGTTCCAAGGGGCAAACCAATGTAGCAGCTATTGCCCAATCATTAAATGGAGGGGGCCACCGCCAGGCTGCTGGAGCCAGACAGGAAGGCAGACTGGAAGAAGTCAGGGAACGGGTAATAAAAATGGTCAAGGACGTGATTTCTTAACTTGCATGGTTTTCTAAATATTAATAAACCCGGGGGAATGACTTCTTATGATGTAATTAGAAGAATAAAACCGCTTATACCCCACAAGACCAAAATAGGTCATCTGGGTACTCTTGACCCTATGGCGAGTGGGGTCTTGCCGTTAGCACTGGGAAAAGCTACCCGGGTTATTCCATTTATAAAAAATGAAAACAAAACTTATCTGGCTACTATGACTTTGGGAGCAGTTTCAGACACCCTTGACGCTTGGGGACAAATTGATTATACCGGCAAAACCAGGTTTACCGTGGAACAATTAACAGATATTTTAAAAGAATTTATCGGGAATATTAAGCAGCTTCCTCCAATGTATTCTGCAGTTCACCATGAGGGAAAGCGTTTATACGAATTGGCCCGGCAAGGAATAGAAGTGAGCCGGGAAGAAAGGGATATCGTAGTATATTCTATAGATCTGCTGGATATTGATAACCAGAAGGATCTACCAACCGTCAAAATCAGAGTAGATTGTTCTAAAGGTACTTATATAAGGACACTTTGCCATGATATTGGCCAGAAATTAGGTACCGGCGCCCTATTATCAAATTTAATACGGCTTCGTTCCGGGGAGTTTACTGTTGAACAAAGCTGCCTGTTGGAGGAATTATTACATACGAAAAATATTGAAGAATATCTCCTGGGCATAGATTACCCCATTACAGCAATACCAGCATTTAGCATTGAATCCCCGGACGAAATAGAGGCCATATTAAATGGCAGAATAATTAAGACCAGTACTAAACTACCTGATGGAATGTTTCGGGTTTATGCCAATAATCAAAAGCTGCTGGCTCTGGCTGTATCTACCGGCAGCGGCAAGCAAAGTCTAATCAAACCGGAAAGGGTTTTCAAATAACATTGAAATTGAGGAGTTCAAGTAATGCAGATAGTAAGGGAAATTGAAAACTTTAAGCTCGGGGCAGGGCCTATTTATTTAGCGCTGGGTAATTTTGACGGACTCCATAAAGGTCACCAACAATTAATAAATGAAGCAGTTACTGCGGCCAGGAACGGTAATGGAATAGCGGCAGCGTTTGTCTTCGAGCCCCATCCCACCAAAGTATTGTTTCCGGAACGTGCTCCCAAACTGCTAGTAACAGCCCAACATAAGGCAGAACTTATGGAAAAATTGGGTTTGGATTTATTGATCTATAATAGTTTTACCCTGGCCATTTCCAAGTGTTCACCGGAGGAATTTGTACAGAATATTCTTATTAATAAGCTTAAGATAAAGCAGGCTTTCGTGGGGTTCAATTATACCTTCGGACACAAGGGAGCCGGCACTCCTGAATTGCTGCAGGAATTAGGTGAAAAATACAGGTTCGGGGTAAAGGTTATACCACCGGTCCAGGTTAACGGTCAGGTGATATCAAGCAGCCTGATTCGTAAAGCTCTTGATAGCGGGGAAATAAAACAGGCTCGGGCTATGCTGGGATACGACCCTATGCTGGAAGGACAGGTTATCGAAGGAGAACAAAGAGGCAGAACTATTGGTTTTCCTACTGCCAACCTGGCTGTGAGCAGTGAACTAAATGTACCAGGAAATGGTGTTTATGCAGCCCATGCCCAAATTAAAGAGCGTATTTACACAGCGGTAGTCAATATTGGTACTAAGCCCACTTTTCATGAGGAATATCCTATTTCTATTGAAGCCCATTTAATTGATTTCGGTGATGATATATATGGTGAAAAAATGCGCTTATACGTTATAGATAAAATTAGGGATGAACGCCGGTTTAATAATGTAGAGGAATTAGTCAGGCAGATAAGCAAGGATAGGGATAGGGCCATACAAATAGCCTCGAGCCAGTAAGTTTACTTTTTTTTCGGCCTGTGCTACAATTTACCTTGGCTATTTTTAAGTTTCTCGGGTATAAGAACATAGCTTATCTGGTAAAATATACAAAGCGATATGAATATGTCATTCTGAGCGTCAGCGAAGAATCTTTAAGATCCTTCGGCTTTGCCTCAGGATGACACGGTTTATGCTGTTTAATGTAGAGCGGCAGTTAAAACCTGCTTAATTTAATAAAATTGTAATTACCGGCAGGATAAAATATCCTGCCCTGAACCATTGGCTCGGGTTGGCGATTCACCGGCGCTGGTCTTGGTTAATGGCGATTAATGGAGGAGGAGGTGAGAGCATGGCACTATCGCCGGAAAGAAAGGAAGAATTAATTAAAGCCTTCCAGATACATGAGAATGATACTGGTTCCCCCGAAGTTCAGATAGCTATTCTGACGGAAAGAATCAATTATCTTAATGAACATCTCAAGGCCAATAAAAAGGATCATCATTCCCGCCGGGGGCTCTTAAAAATGGTTGGTCAACGTCGCTCTCTTTTAGATTATCTAAAAGATAAAGACTTTGATCGTTACCGTACTATTCTTGCCCGACTTGGTTTGAGGAGATAAAGGAGCGGGAAAGCCGCTCTTTATCTTTATCATAAATTAATTGAAAGGAGGAGATGGATATAGTCCACAAATATCAAATGGAAATAGCTGGTCGCCCATTGATTATTGAAATTGGACAAGTAGCCAAGCAGGCTAACGGGGCAGCATTGGTCAGATATGGTGATACCGTTGTTCTGGTTACGGCAACCGCCTCCAAAGCTCCCCGTGAGGGAATTGACTTTTTCCCATTAACCGTTGACTACGAGGAAAAACAATACGCAGTAGGGAAAATTCCAGGTGGTTTTATCAAAAGAGAAGGTAGAGCTACTGAACTGGCTACTCTTTCTGCTCGGCAGCTAGACAGGCCTATTCGTCCACTATTTCCTAAAGGATTTAAAAATGATATCCACGTAGTTGCTACAATAATGTCAGTAGAAAAAGACTGCCCGGCTGATGTTACCGCAACTATTGGTGCTTCAATGGCTCTTGGGGTTTCGGATATACCATTTGCCGGACCTATAGGAGCAGTTATTGTTGGTATGGTGAATGGAGAGCTTATTATTAACCCTACACTGGAGCAGTCTGAGTCTTCTGATATGCACGTGGTAGTTGCAGGAACCAAAGAGGCCATAATGATGGTAGAAGGTCATGCCAACCAGGTGCCGGAGGAGACTATGCTGGAGGCTATTTTCTTCGCCCATGAAGAAATTAAAAAGATAGTAGCATTTCAGGAACCAATTATTGCTGAATTGGGGCAAACCAAAATTGAGGTTCCCGAAGTAGAAATTGATGCCGAAATGGCTGCTGCAGTACGCGAATATGCTTTGCCGCTCCTGGAAGAGGCCGTCAAGAATCCAGATAAAAAATCCCGGGAAGATCATATGGATACAGCAAATGATGAAATCATCGCCCACTTCCTGGAGATTTATCCGGAAGAGGAAAAGAATATAAAAACACTGGTTGATAAGTTGCTCAAAGAAGTTGTTAGAAAGATGATTTTGGAGCAGGGAGACCGGGTTGACGGGCGTAAGCTGGATGAAATCAGGCAAGTTAGCTGTGAAGTAGGCATATTACCTCGACCTCATGGTTCAGGGTTGTTTACCCGGGGACAAACTCAAGTATTATCGGTTACTACACTGGGAGCGGCCAGTGAAGAGCAGATTTTGGATGGTCTGGGTAATGCCGACCGCAAAAGGTATATTCACCATTATAACTTTCCCCCCTATAGTACCGGTGAAGTTAAACCTATGCGGGGACCGGGAAGAAGAGAAATTGGCCACGGGGCTCTGGCTGAAAGAGCCTTGCTGGCAGTGCTTCCGTCCGCAGAAGACTTTCCCTATACTATTCGGGTAGTCTCCGAAGTACTGGAATCCAATGGCTCCAGTTCCATGGGGAGCGTTTGCGGAAGTACTTTGTCCCTGATGCATGCCGGTGTTCCCATCAAAGCTCCGGTAGCAGGAATAGCTATGGGGCTGGTGAAAAGCGAAGATGGTTTTGCCATACTAAGCGATATCCAGGGAATTGAAGATGCTCTGGGCGATATGGATTTCAAGCTGGCAGGTACTGAAAAAGGGGTAACCGCAGTTCAGATGGATATCAAGATAACAGGTGTAAATAAGGATATTGTTAAGACAGCCCTGAAACAGGCCCATGAAGGTCGTATGTTTATTATGGGTAAAATGATGGCAGCAATTGATAAGCCCAATTCGGAACTTTCACCTTATGCCCCACGGCTTATCAAAATGCAAATTCATCCTGATAAAATCAGAGAAGTCATTGGACCCGGCGGCAAGACCATTCATAAGATTGTAGATGAAACCGGCTGCAAGATAGATATTGAAGATGATGGTAGTCTGTTCATTATGGCTGTTGACGAGCAAGCCGCCCAAAAGGCAAGGTCTCTGGTTGAATCTATTGTAGCTGAAGTAGAAGTAGGCAAGACCTATATGGGAACAGTCAAACGCATAATGGATTTTGGTGCTTTTGTAGAGATTATTCCTGGTGTTTTGGGTACCCAGGGCAAGGAAGGCCTGGTTCACATATCCCAGCTGGCTGAGGAAAGAGTTAATAAAGTGCGGGATGTTGTGGATATAGGCGACCAAATTCTAGTCAAGGTAACTGAAATAGACCGACAGGGGCGGGTAAATCTTTCCCGTAAAGCGGTGTTAAAGAATACAGTTAAATCCTAATCCTTAAGTTTAAACCGGAAAACGAAATACAAACTTTCCAAGTAAACCGAGTTGTCTCGGTTTATTTGCATTTTCTGGGGTTAATGTCTTAAATCCGAGAGACGCAAGGCAAGAACCGTCCCCCCTTTGCTCCGAGGACCTTCCCTACTTGCTTAAAAGGAAACTCGCATAGGTTAACTAATCCTGGAATATTAATTAAAGAGTTAATTATATAGGAGGAGGAATAAATGAGGATTTACTATTTTCCAAAAAATTCGTTGCGGGGAGTTGCTATTGTTTTTCTTGTGCTATGTGGGTTTCTGGGATTTTCTTTGTTATATTTTAATAATGCTGGTATAGCGTCACATTCCCGGGAACCAATATATCAGGGTAATAGTGGTGAAAAAGCCATAGCTCTGACGGTAAATGTTGACTGGGGAGAAGAATATATCCCCGCCATGTTAAAAGAGTTTAAAAAAAATGATGCCCGGGTAACCTTTTTTGTAACCGGCAGGTGGGCGGAAAAAAATCCGGAACTATTAAAACAAATGAGTAAGGCGGGACACAGTATCCAAAACCATGGCTATAAGCACCTTCATTTTAATCAGCTTTCTGAGGCCCAGGCCCAGGAACAGATAAAGAAAGCGGAGAAGATAATTGAGGAAATAACCGGGAAAAGAAGTAGGTTTTTTGCCTCGCCCTACGGGGAACAAAATAAGAAGTTGATGCAGGCGATAGGTGGGCTTGATTATGATTTGATAATGTGGAGTATTGATACTATCGATTGGCAGCGCCCGGCACCAGAGACTATTATTAAGAGGGTAACAAATCGGGTTCATAATGATGCCATTGTATTGATGCATCCAACTGATCCAACTGTTAAAGCACTTCCGGGAATGCTGAACCAGCTAAAAGAAGAAGGTTACAAGATGGTGACTATAGAGAAAATTATAATTGATAAGGATAATAAGTTACCGGATGAAAAAGATAAGACCAGGAAATAAAGTACTTATATGTTTGACCGGGATTATTTTCGGTCTGTTCTTTTTTACAGTACCGGCATCAGCACTACCTAACATTAACTCTTCATATTACTGCCTGGTAGATGGAAAAAGCGGGCAGGTTATTATATCACAGAATGCTGACGTTATGCGGCCTGTAGCCAGTACTACCAAAATGATGACGGCTATCCTGGTAGTAGAATATGCCAACCCGGACGAAATAGCTGTAGTTAGCCAACATGCTGATCGAACTCCAGAGTATTCCATAGGATTGCGAGCAGGGCAAAAAATATTAGTTTCTGAGCTCTTAAAAGTAGCCTTAATACGTTCAGCCAATGATGCTGCAGTGGTTCTAGCCGAGCATATTGCCGGTGATGAGCAGTTTTTTGCTCACTTGATGAGCAAAAAGGCCTTTGCTATTGGTGCGGTTAATACCCATTTTCGCAATGCTTCGGGTCTACCGGCGGCAGAACACTATAGTACTGCTTACGATTTGACCCGGATAGGCCGTTATCTTTTACA
Source organism: Syntrophomonadaceae bacterium (assembly GCA_012729715.1). Classification (GTDB taxonomy): domain Bacteria; phylum Bacillota; class Syntrophomonadia; order Syntrophomonadales; family Syntrophomonadaceae; genus UBA4844. The sequence goes on along the minus strand of JAAYCQ010000164.1, from coordinate 23,685 downwards.
AAATGATTATCTCAGGTCTATTGTTGCTACCCGCCAGACTACTTTTAAGCACCCTGGCTACCGACAGCCCATGATTATTAACAATACCAACGGGCTGCTGACTACATATCCTGGAGCTAACGGTATAAAGACCGGTACTACTAATGCCGCGGGTAAATGTTTGGTAGCTTCTGCTTCCCGTAATAAACGTCAGTTGATAGCTGTTAGTCTAAAGTCCGCTGACCGGCAAAGAGATTGTGCCTCCTTAATGGAATACGGCTTTAAAAACAGTATGCTAACTAAAGTAGTAGACAAGAGCCAGCCTTTTAAACAACTGCAAGTTACCTATGGAAAATACCCCACCATAGAGTTATATCCAGCCCAGGACATTTATATTTGGAAAACAACATCTACTCCGGATATTCAAAAAAGGGTAAAGGTAAACTATGAAGTAGAAGCACCAGTATATCCGGGGCAGAAGCTGGGCAGCCTGACCATATATGCAGATCAAAAACCTATAATGAGTACGGATTTAATATGCCGCCAGCAGGTGCAGCGGGATAAAAATCCACTAACCAGGTTTTTGCAAAATCTTAACCAGCAAAAAGGATTAGCTCATCCAGTTAAGAATACTTAATATTATGTATTATAAAATGGAGGTAGAAATGTGATTAATTGCTGGGAGTTGGACAGTAAGGCCAACCTGGTGGTAGAGGAGATTCCATATGTAAGGTCAGTTGCTATTGGCGTATATATCAAGGTAGGCTCGCGCCATGAAGACTTGTCTATGTCAGGGGCGAGCCATTTTATTGAGCATATGCTTTTTAAAGGTACAAATAGGCGCAGTGCCCGGGAAATAGCTGAGAGTTTTGAAGGTATTGGCGGGCAGTTAAATGCTTTTACTGCAAAAGAACATACCTGTGTTTATGCTCGTACCCTTGATGAGCATTTGGATACTGCAATGGACATCATCTTTGATATGCTTTTTAATTCCTCTTTTGCCCCTAAAGATTTCGAGACTGAAAAAGGGGTAATTGTAGAGGAAATCAATATGTATGAAGATACCCCGGATGATTTGGTACACGATGTTTTTAGCCAACAACTATGGCAGGGACATAGTATGGGCCGACCCATTCTGGGGACATTAAATTCGGTACAGGGTTTTAAACGGGAAGAACTATTTGATTTCTACCGGCGATCTTATGTTCCTGCAAACATGATTATAGCAATAGCCGGTAATGTGGATACTCTCAGGGTAAAGGAGAAGGTGGAAAGCTATCTTCATCTGGATATGCCTGATGATGCTTCGTTTGCCAATATTGAAATACCAGATTATGTGCCTTTCATCAAAACGGTAGCCAAAGATACGGAACAGGTACAAATTTGCCTGGGATTACCCGGGATATCTTACCACGATAAGCGTAGATATACTCTGAATATAATGAACAGTATTTTGGGTGGGGGGATAAGTTCCCGGCTTTTTCAAACTATACGGGAAGAATTGGGTTTAGCCTACTCAGTATATTCGTATCCTTCCAATTATTCCGATACTGGTTCTTATGTAATTCATATAGGTACCGGACCAGGTAAGGTAGCGCAGTTTTTTGAAGTATTTCATGCTGAGATTGATAAATTCAGGCAGCAGGGAGTTATACCAGGTGAGGTGGAAAGAACCAGACAATTAATTAAGTCCAGTATGCTTATGGGTATGGAGAGTGTTATGAATCGTATGAACCGGTTGGGCAAATCGATTTTAATGTATGGACAGGTAATTCCGGTAGATGAAGTACTTGAACAAATCTATGCCGTCACTCCTGAGAAGGTCAACCATTTTGCTAATGAAGTTCTGGATTTACCCCGCTTTTCTCTGGCCACTGTTGGGAATGCCGAGGTTCTTACAATGGTGGAGAGTGAATATAAAAAATGGTGGAAGTAAGTGACCAACAAAGAGAGGTTTAAGTTACGTGGGACAGAGGGACAGGTCCCTTGTCCCATAATTATGGCAATGACAACAAAGAGAGGTTTAAATTATGCGGGTATATATAAAAAGATTACATTCGTTTGACCTGCCTTTGCCCCGTTATATGACAGCAGGGGCAGCAGGGGTTGACCTGTACGCTGCTGTGGAGCAGGACCTGGCGATTGCACCTGGTCAACGGGTCCTGGTGCCTACCGGTATTGCTATTGCTCTGCCGGAAAACTATGAAGCCCAGATAAGACCACGTAGTGGCCTGGCGTTAAAATATGGTTTGACCCTGTTAAATACCCCTGGAACCATTGATTGGGATTACCGGGGAGAAATTAAGGTTATTGTTATAAATCTGGGGGACAAAGAGTATATTTTACATAGGGGTGAGCGCATCGCCCAGATGATATTTAACCGGGTGGAAAAGGCCGAATTAGTAGAGGTGGAGCAATTAGATGATACTAATCGCGGTTCAGGAGGTTTTGGCCACACGGGTACATAGAACAGGGGGGTACAAATGAGACTAAATGAGCTGGTAGGTAAAGAAATTGTAAACATATATGATGGGATGCGCATGGGTACAGTTGGGGAATCGGATATGCTGGTAGACCAGGAAAGTGGAGATATAATATCAATAATACTTCCCAACCGGGGCAACGCTTTTAACTTCTGGGCCGACCGGCAAAAACTGGTCATACCCTGGGAGGCAGTAAAAAAGGTAGGCCGGGAAGTTATTGTAGTAGACCTTGATGCCACCCATATGCGATTAAAAAACAGTTCCATATAAACAGACGTGAATCTACTTTACCGCAGCAGTTTGCTGCGGTTTTTTTTGTATGAATAGCTGGATCTGGGGAAGCTATTCATACAAAGGGGGTATCTTTATGACAAATGATAATGGTAAAGGTTCCTTTCCGCCCTGGAGCAGAATGCCCGGGCTTAACGAGATGTGTGAAGAAGCCGGGGTTGATTTTGACAGCTTTATCGAGGATATCCAAAATGGTGCTGGGCTAGAGGATATGGCAGTCAAATATGGGGTTAGTACCGAAACCATAAGCCTGTTGCAAGAACATTTTATAAAATACGGTCTAAGCTCGGTAATGGGAGGAGACTAAAAAATACTAAAAACTCAAAAGCTTTCAGAGTATTGAAAATTAGCTTATAATAATATAATATATTCTAAATTTTATTAGGAGGCCAGTATGATGTCAGATAAATTTAGCAAAGAAGGTCTCACTTTTGATGATGTATTACTAGTTCCGGGACGATCTGAGGTAATGCCTAAAGATGTAAGTGTATCTACTCGCCTAACCAGAAATATCACTATAGAAGTACCATTAATGAGCGCCGGTATGGATACAGTGACTGAAACTAGAATGGCTATTGCGGTTGCTCGTGAGGGTGGTATCGGTATAATACACAAAAATATGTCGATTGAGGAACAGGCCCGCATGGTTGACCGGGTTAAGCGTTCTGAACATGGCGTAATCACTGATCCCTTCTATCTATCGGCTGAAAACAAAATTCAAGATGCCTTGGATATCATGGAACACTATCGCATATCCGGCGTACCGATTACTGAAGGCAGGAAACTGGTAGGGATTATAACGAATCGAGACATCCGTTTTGAGACTGATTTTGAACAGCCTATTAAGAATGTCATGACCAGCGAAAAACTGGTAACTGCTCCGGTAGGAACCAGTATGAACGAGGCCATGGAAATACTGCGCAAATATAAAATAGAAAAACTGCCATTGGTAGATGATGACTTTAATTTAATGGGGCTAATAACAATCAAGGATATAGAAAAGACTTATAAATATCCTCATGCTGCCAAAGACTCCCGAGGAAGATTATTGGTAGGAGCGGCGGTAGGTATTGCTCGGGATACATTTGACCGGGTAGAGGCACTGCTTAAAGCCGGGGTTGATGTTTTGGTAGTTGATACCGCTCACGGGCATTCAGTGGCTGTAGTTGAAACGGTTGCTGCTATAAAACAAAGATATCCGGATATTGAATTAATTGCCGGTAATGTAGCTACTGCTGAGGCTACTGAGGAACTTATAAAAGCAGGTGCTGATGCCATAAAAGTTGGAATTGGTCCAGGTTCAATATGTACTACCAGGGTAGTAGCGGGAATAGGAGTTCCCCAAATTACTGCAGTAAATGATTGTGCTGCTGCTGCCAGTCAGTATAACGTTCCCATTATAGCTGATGGCGGTATAAAGTATTCCGGGGATATAGCTAAAGCCATAGCTGCCGGGGCAGATGTAGTAATGCTGGGAAATCTTTTTGCGGGCACAGAAGAGAGTCCCGGGGAAGTAGTTATTTTACAGGGAAGAAGCTATAAAGTTTATCGTGGTATGGGGTCATTAGGAGCTATGACCCAGGGAAGCAGTGACCGCTATTTTCAGGAGGATGCCCAAAAACTAGTCCCAGAAGGGATTGAAGGACGGGTACCTTATAAAGGTTATGTCGCTGAAACTATTTTTCAGCTTATTGGCGGCTTAAAAGCTGGTATGGGTTATTGTGGGGTAAAAAACATAGAAGAAATGAAAACTAAAGCTCGCTTTATTAGAATTACTAATGCCGGCCTGATTGAAAGCCATCCCCATGACATTAGTATTACCAAAGAAGCCCCCAATTACAGGGTTTTATAGTATTGGGCAATTTTTTATTACGGATTACAATTGCTGCTATTGTTGGTAGTATTATAGGAATTAGAACTAATTCTGCTGCTTCTAGAATGTTTGCTATTGTATGTACCGGCGCAGCACTTTTAACCATAGTGTCAACCGAGTTTTATAAAGTAGTTGATTATCCTTGGCTTGGCGATCCAGGTCGGCTATCAGCTCAGGTTATTGTTGCTTTGGGATTTTTGGGTACAGGATTAATATGGGTCTCAGAAAAACAAGAGGTAAAAGGGTTAACAGTTGCAGCTAGTATATGGTTAACGGCAATTCTGGGGATACTTATAGGTTGTGGGCAAGGAATTGCAAGTCTGATTACAGTAATTATTTTGGTAATTGGATATTTACTGTTTACGTTAAAACTTTGAAATTTAAAAAAATTATAATATCCGTTCCTTCTACATTAACATAAAGAGGAATAAGGGGTTTTACCCCTTATTGCCTTGTAATTGACGCAGGTCATTTAAAAGTTTTTCCAGGTCAACGTTGTGAGCACGAGCACCCTGCTCGATAGTCTCGAACCTTAAACCCATTCAACCCAGGCATTTGATTCCATACTTTTCGAAAACTCGGATGGCTCCCGGTATTTCCAGTACGTCCTCCAACGGAGTTTGACCATTTATCATCAAAACACCTCCTGGATAAAAATTATCCGGGGGTTTTTAACCCCCGAATGATGCGAGTTATTTCGTATTCTGCTGGGAAATGCTTCTTTCCGCTATTTCAATTGCTTTGGCTACAACTCTACCACAGTCTCTCGAGCTTACACCGCCCCAGCCCTCAGAAGCTACAATTTGATCTACTCCAAGTTCCCGGGCGATTTCATACTTGAGTTGTTCGGACATAAGGCCTTTGTTCCGTGCCATTAGAAATAACCCCCCTCAAAATAATAGAAATTAAAACTCGCACCTGTTACTATTGTGGTACGATGTAAAAAAATTATAGCTAGATTATAATTTAAAAAAAGTAAAGTATTTCACAAAAATAGTTATTTTGTATAAACTATAAGACAAATAAAGGAGGTTCAAGCTTATGAGATATGAAGGTAATATTTTTCGGCCTCCCAGCGAAGCCAGAAGTTATATTTTACAATGTACGGTGGGGTGCACTCACAATCGCTGTACTTTTTGTGCCATGTACAAAGATAAAAAATATCGGGTGAGGCCACTGGAAGAAATTATGACAGATATTCGAATGGCCGGTAGTTATTATGGTGATCTGGAAAAGGTATTCTTGGCCGATGGGGATGCCCTGGCTATGGATACCAGTGATCTTTTGGAAGTACTGAGTGCATTATACAAAACCTTTCCCAGCCTTCATCATGTGGGTATTTATGCTAGTCCCGACAGTATTATTAAAAAGGAGATATCCGAGCTTACAGCCCTAAAAGCAGCAGGTCTGACCATTGCTTATTTGGGAGTAGAAACGGGAGATCCGGAGTTATTGAAGGATATCCGCAAAGGTGTAACCTATGAGGAAATGGTAGAAGCAGGCAAAAGGGTAAGGCAGGCGGGAATCCTATTGTCAGTTACAGTATTGTTGGGATTGGCCGGGAGAACTCCCCGGGCGGTGGATCATGCGATTAAAACAGCTGAGATATGTAATGAAATGAACCCTGATTATATTGGTGCTTTAACCCTTATGCTGGTACCTCGTACCGAATTATACCGCAGGATGGAGAGAAAAGAATTCGAGCTTCCGGGACCGTTTGAAATTCTGGATGAAATGCGTATTATGATACAACATTTAGAAGTGGAAGGAACAGAATTTCGCAGTAACCATGCCTCCAATTATTTGCCTATAAAAGGGCGTTTACCGGAGGATAAACAAAAGATGCTGGACCTGATTAATGATATTATTAGTAAAAACGACCGTAGATATCTTCGCCCCGATTACCTGCGTGCCCTCTAAAAATCTTGATATAAATAAACCTATAGTATATGATAAATACTTAGCAGGTTTTGTAAAAAAGTTGAAGGCTTAGAGGGGGGTGGAAAGATGCGGTTGTTTGGTAGAAAAGATGAAGAACTATTTATGCTGTTCAGCGAAAGTGCCCGGGTAGTCGTAAGAGGGGGTGACATTCTCCAGAATGTGGTCTATGATTACAAAGACCTGGATATTAAAATGGCTAAACTAACAGCTATGGAACACGAAGGTGACCGCATTATTCAGGAACTGGTGCGCAGGTTAAATACCAGTTTTATACTTCCCTTTGATAGAGAAGATGCCTTTCAATTGGTTCAAAAACTGGCGACCACATTGGATTATATAACTGGTATTATCGACCGCATGATACTGTATAAGACGGGAGAACCGGATGAGTTAGTCAAGGAAATGGTAGATGTTTTGTGTCAGGCTTTGAAACTGCAGGAAAAGGCGCTTAATCTGCTTAAATCACTGGAAAGCAACAAGAAAGAAATCCTCTTATGCTGTGAGGAGATTAATAAACTGGAACGCAAACAGGATAGTCTCTATCGCAACGGATTGGCTTATCTATTTGATAATGTCAAAGACCCGATAGTCATTATAAAATGGCGGGAAGTATATGAGCATATAGAAATGGCTCAGGATTATATCGATGAAATAGGTCAGTTAATGAGTGACATTTGTATAAAGTACTCCTAAAATAAAAGGGAAAGAGGTCAGGGTTTAATAATTTTAGTTATTTAACCCTGACCTCTTATTTTTTTATAACCAATTGCGATAGCGGAAGAAGGCTAGCATACTAGCAACCAGGGCTACCATTCCCGCTACTATATACCATATATAGAAAGGGTTTTCACTGCCGGGAATGGTGACATTCATACCGAAGAAGCCGGTTATCACCGTTAATGGCATCATAATAATAGAAATGATAGTTAGTACCGTAATTATTTCGCTGGTTCTGCCGGTAATTATGGAATAATAAGTTTCGGTTGAGCTGTTTAACAGATCTCGGTAGGTATTGGCATTATCCAGTATATTATCCAGGTGATCCACGAGATCCAGATAGTAAGGAACATTATCTTCATTAACTAGAAATGAGTAGCGTCCATTAATACTGCCAAAAATTCTTCTCTGGGGAATTAACACTTTTCGCAGCAGAATTACCGTTCTTTTTAAAGCCAATATTTCCTCGGTAATGGTCTGTCCCCGGTTGAGGAAAATATTGTCCTCCAAATCATCTATTCTCTCACCTAACCGATGAATAATAGGGAAGCAATCATCTACAATATTATCAACTATGCGGTACAGCAAATATTCTGGTCCCCTGCCCATGGGGTCGGTATCTTTCAAGCAAACTCGGGCAACTTTACCTACTGCTGCCAATGCTACCGGATGAATCGTAACCAAATAATTTTGGCCCATAAAAACATCTAATTCGATGCTGCTGATTTCATCCTCTTCTTCGGCATCTTCAAAATAGCGCAAGGCATGAAAAACAAAGAAGTTATAATCATCATAATTATCTATTTTGGCCCGCGGGTTAAGCTGTAAACAGTCTTCTAAAGCCAGAGGATGGAAATCAAAAATTTCACCGATATAGTTTAGTTCATTATAAGAACAGTCATATAAATCAATCCAAAGTAAGCTGTTAGGATTGGCTAGCAGGGTTTCTTTTTGGGACAGGTCGACATCGTGGAACATAGTATCTTCAGCATAGTCGTAGAAATAGGTTTTAATCATACTTATCCCCTCCGTTTAGCTGGAGGGTTATCTAAAACTCCGATGGCGCAATGTAACCCTCCTTATTAACTTATCCATGTCGGTAAATAAAGATAAATATGATGATCGGGGTATAGGTTCCATTTCACCACCGCCTTTCTATTAAAGGTAGAGTCCTTATATTTTATACCTTTAATAAAGCAATGGTGTCAACCCCGGGTACAATAATCCATGAATATGTATAGTCTCCCGAAATAGAATTAAAATTATGATTAATTATCAGGTAAATGGGTAATTTAGGCAGTAGGAGGTGGACTATGCGCCATAAACTATGCCTGTTAATTATTATTGTTTTACTGGGAATGGGAAACTGTGCTTTTACCTGGAAATTGCCGAAGGCCCAATTACCTGAAGCTTCCATAGTCCTGGATATTAATGGCGAAGTAATTAACGGGCTTACCCGGGAAAACCAGTTAAATCTGAAACGAGAGCAAATCCCACCGGATTTCGTAAACGCTATTATTGCGGTAGAGGATAAAAATTTTTATCACCATCCGGGTGTGGATCCCAGTGGTATAGCTCGGGCCATAATTACCAACATCAAGTACAGGAAAATACTGGCCGGTGGGAGCACTATAACCCAGCAAACGGCAAAGAATCTTTTTCTCAGTAATGAGAAAACCTTTACCCGTAAGATTAAAGAATTGGTCTATGCTATCCAATTAGAACGAAAATACAGCAAAGACGAAATACTTACCATGTACTGCAACACTATTTATTTTGGCGAGGGTGCTTATGGGGTAGAGGTAGCGGCTAGAACCTTTTTTGCCCGCAGTGCTAACCAGTTAAGCCTGGCTCAGTGTGCTTTACTGGCCGGTTTACCTAATTCACCCGGTAATAACAATCCTTATCTGCATCCGGATACAGCTAAAAAGCGGCAGGCTGTGGTTTTACAGCGCATGCTAGAAGAAGGTAAAATAAATGCAAGACAAAAAGAGGTAGCTCTACAGGAAAAAATGGTATATGCTCGTAATTCCACCGTAGCTGGTGATGCCCCCTATTTTACTGCGATGGTAAAAGACTATCTGATAGAGAAATATGGACAACGTATGGTTTATCAAGGCGGCCTCAAGGTTTATACTACCCTTGATATTAATATGCAAAAGGTTGCTAATCAGGCAGTGGCCTCAGGGCTTCAAGGGCAGGACGAGGAATTACAGGTAGCCCTGGTGGCTTTGGATATAAGGAACGGGCATTTAAGAGCTATGGTAGGAGGACGTAATTTTAGCCACTCATCCTATAACCGGGTATATTCCCTGCGCCAACCCGGGTCGACCTTTAAACCCTTTATGTATTCTCTGGCTATAGATCAGGGCTTTACCCCGGCTGACACTATAATGTGCGAAGAAGTTAGCTATAAACTAAGTAATGGTCAGGTATATCGTCCCACAGATTACGGAAGTGAACATTATCACTGGCGCCCCTTTACGCTTAAGGAAGCAGTTATGATTTCCGACAATGTAGTGGCAGTACAGGTAAATGATATACTGGGACCTAAAAATACCGCAAAATATGTAAAAAGGTTTGGCTTCCCTGACCTGAGTCCGGTATTATCCTTGCCGCTAGGGCCAATAGCAGTTAAACCGATTGAAATGGCAGCGGCTTATGCGACTTTTGCCAACCGGGGAGTGTACAGTAAACCAATCTATATCCTAAAAATAACTGATAAACGAGGCCAGATCCTGGAAGAGAACCATATTTCGCAAAAATCGGTTATTAACAAAGAAAATGCTTATATAATATGTGATATGCTCAAGGGGGTGCTGGAACCTGGGGGAACCGGGTCCCATCTAAAAAACATTGTAGGACGAAACGCCGCTGGTAAAACGGGAACCACAGATGAGTACCAGGACGCCTGGTTTACCGGATTTACACCTCGTTTATGCTGTTCTATATGGGTAGGTTATGATTTAAACAGAAATGTCAATTTGACCGGGGGAGCCATAGCCGGTCCTATATGGGCTAACTTTATGCGGGAAGCATCAGTAGGTGCTCCCGATGAAGATTTTGACCGTCCTGCTGGTATAGATATCGTAAATATCTGCCTGGATAGTGGTTTGGTAGCCACCGAAGCCTGCCCCCGTAATATAGAAATGGCTTTTTACCAGGGCACCGAGCCTGAAGATATTTGCTATTATCATTTATCAGGCCTTGAATGGATGCTTAAAAATGAAGATAATAAAGAGCAGAATAACTACAGGCTACCCGGTAACTGGTGGCCCTAATAAATTATCATAATTTTCGCGGGTATTATAAACAATGATAAAAAATGAAGAACTATTAACTGGAATTAAGGACGCCTTTCCCATTGTCCTTGGTTACCTGCCTTTAGGTTTCGCCTTTGGGGTGTTGGCCAATCAAGTGGGGATGACGGTGTTTCAGGCTGGGCTAATGTCACTGATGTGTTTTACCGGAGCCGGTCAATATATTGCTATTGGGGTTATGCAGGCCGGAGGGGCAATTTTTACTATCATTATGGCTAACCTGCTGGTTAACCTGCGGTACTTGCTATTTGCCACCTCTATGGTACCACATCTAAAAAATGTTCCTCCCAGTCTGGCTACATTATTATCGTACGGTCTGACTGATGAGACTTATGCTGTAGCTATGACCCGTTACCAGAACCATGAGGCCACTGCATCTTATATGGCCGGGCTTAACATTACTTCACATATTGGCTGGATTAGCAGCAGCCTGGCCGGTGCTATTCTGGGAACCTTTATTAGCAATACTGATAAAATTGGTTTAAACTTTGCTTTGCCGGCTATGTATATATGCTTGTTGGTATTTGTAGTAGGTAAACGAAGTGATGCTTTGGTAGCAGGAATTAGCGCCACCCTTTGCCTATTATTTGGCTTTATTTTTCCATCAACTATGGCCAATATGTCTAACATTATTATAGCTACAATGATTGCAGCTACTCTGGGGGTAGTAATTGATGAGCGATACTAGCATACTTTTAATGATATTCGGAGTTTCCGTTGTAAGCCTTTTACCGCGTATGCTCCCGGTAGCCATATTATCCCGCTGGGAATTCCCGCAATTACTGCAAAAATGGTTGTCATTTGTGGCCCCGGCAGTTCTGGGAGGCCTGGCTGCATTAAGCATTCTGGCCCCAAAAGGATTTATCCACTTTAGCCCCAGTAATCTCTATCTATGGGCATGTATTCCTACTTTTATAGTAGCTATAAAAACGAGAAGCCTTTTTTACACCCTGCTAGTCGGTATAATAACTATGGCCTTGTTATATAATTTTGCAGGAATATGAAAGAAATAGCAGGAATATAACAGGGCAATATATAAGAATAAACATTATATGTTGAAGGGGGGGGGAGTTAATGAAAACTGCGGTTACTATATTGGCGGAAAACAGTACTCCTGCACCGGCATTCATCGGAGAATATGGTTTTTCAGCCCTGATTGAAGTAGAAGATCATAAGATACTCTTTGATACCGGCAGCGATCAGGCATTATATCATAATGCTGCCAGGTTGGGCATTGATTTAAATACGGTTGATGCTATCTTCATAAGTCACGGCCACTTTGACCATACGGGTGGACTATTATCATATTTCAAGCAGTATGGAGCCCGTCCGGTTTATGCCCATTCCGGTATTTTTGTCAGCCGTCCGCTACCCCTGGGAGGAAATAATTTTAAAGAAATAGGCTGCGGCTTTAGTCAGGAGGAACTGCTTAAGGCCGGGGCTAAACTTCATCTACGCGATGAATTCAGTTCGATTTTTCCTGAAGTATATATTAGTGGAGCAATTCCAAGGAACAGCCAGTTTGAGGATACCGGAGGTAATTTCAAAATGGTTATTAATGGGGAGACGCAGGATGACCCCCTGCTTGACGACAGTGCTCTGATTATTGATCACCCCGAGGGATTAATTATTGTGAGCGGTTGTGCTCATGCCGGAGTAATAAACATTATCGAGCATGCCCGCCAGCAAACCGGGAAGTCCCAGGTACTTGCCTTTATTGGTGGAACCCATTTAATAACTGCATCCCAGGAAAGAATAAGTCATACTATAGCAGCTCTGGAATCCCCCTTAATCTCCAAAATTATAGTGTCACACTGCACCGGTTTCTATGCCGCCGCCCGTCTTTACAATGCACTGGGAGAGCGGGTTATAAAAGGAGAAACGGGAATGAGATTCGAATTTTAAACGGTCAGGGCTTAAAATATAAAACCAGGCAGCTGGAATTATATCCTATGGAGGTGCAATGGTTGGATAATAAAAAATTCCGCCTTAATGCTAAAGATCTGCGTAAGGAATGTAGTACGAATATTTTCAAATTCAATAGTACAGCCGAGATAACACCTTTGCGAGGTATTATCGGACAGGATCGGGCCGTCAGATCTCTGGATTTTGGGCTAAATATCGATAACCCCGGTTATAATATTTATCTGGCCGGAGTATTTGGTACCGGTAAGACTACTCTGGCCCGGGAGATGCTGGAGAAAAAAGCCGCCCGGGAACCAGTGCCTTCGGATTGGTGCTATGTTCATAATTTTAAAAAACCTGATAGTCCACAGGCATTAGAACTTCCTGCCGGAAAAGGAAAGGAATTTAAAAAAGACCTGGAGCTTCAGGTACAGAATTCTATTGCTCATATAAGCCAGGCTTTTGAAGGCGAGGATTTTGAGTATAAAAAGAATCAAATCCTGACCATGTTTGTTGAAGAGACCAACCGTATGTATATTAAGGCAGATGAAGAAGCCCGAACTTATGGATTTATGATATCTCGTAATCAGAATGGGATAAGCAGTGTTCCATTAAAAAATGGGGAGGCCTTAAGCCAGGAAGAATACCTGAATATGTCGGAAGAAGAACGGGATGAATTGATGAAGAGAAGTTCCCTGGTACAGGAAAAACTTAATGAAGCCTTTCGCCAGTACCGGGAATTGGAGAAAGATATAAAAGTAAGGATTAAAGAACTTGAGCAGGAAACTGCCCGTAGTGTAATTGCCCCTAACTTTAATAAATTGCTGAAAAAGTATCGTGCTTTTGGTAAAGTAATTACTTACCTGGAAGATATACAGCAGGATTTGCTGGAGAATCTGGAGGTATTTACCAAGCCGGAGGACACATCATCTTTTAACTTGTTTCGGCATGTTAGCCGGCGCAGCCTGGAACGTCGTTATCAGGTCAACCTGGCTATAGATAATTCCGCATTAAAACATGCTCCGGTTATTTTTGAAACTAATCCTACATACTCCAACCTCTTCGGACAAATTGAGTATGAAGGTGAGTTCGGTATTCTGGCTACTGATTTTACCAAAATTAAGGCCGGATCAATCCACCAGGCTAACGGCGGTTATCTTTTGTTGCATGTATATGATATTGTCAGGAATTATTACGTCTGGGACAGCCTGAAAAGGGTATTAAAAAACCAGGCCATAAACCTGGAAAGTATAAGCCGCATGATGGGCATAAGTAATACCGAAACCCTGCAACCAGAACCTATACCGGCCAATATAAAGGTTATTTTAATTGGTGAACCTATATATTATTATTTGCTTTATGCCTATGATGAAGAATTTCAAAAACTTTTTAAAATCAGAGCCGATTTTGACGTGGAGATGGAACGAAGTCGTAAACATGTGAGCGATTATGCCCGGCTGATCAGCTCGGTTTGTGAGAATGAAAAACTAAGACACTTTACCCCCGGGGCAGTGGCGCAGGTGGTCGATTATGGCAGTCGCATGGCGGATGACCGGAATAAATTAACTACTTTGTTTAACCGGCTGGTAGAAATCATTTATGAGGCTAATAGCTGGGCCAGGCGGGATGCTTCCGGGCTGGTTGAGCAACAGCATGTCATTAAAGCCATAGAGGAGAAAAAATATCGCTCTTCTATGCTGGAGGAAAGGTCTCTGGAATTAATAAAACAAAATATACTACTGATTAATGTAGATGGATGGAGTATTGGGGAGATAAATGGTCTGGCTGTCTATGAGGTGGGAGACCACACTTTTGGACGCCCGGTGAGAATAACTGCCAAGACCTTCATGGGAGAAAAGGGTCTGGTAAATATTGAACGAGAGATATTAATGAGTGGCAGTATACATAGCAAAGGGGTCTTGACCCTGAATGGTTATATGGGAGCCCAGTATGCCCAGGATAAACCCTTATCACTTTCGGCCAGCCTGACTTTTGAACAAAGTTATCAGGGGATTGAAGGAGATAGCGCTTCCAGTGCAGAACTATATGCATTGTTAAGCAGTTTGGCAGAAGTACCCATATACCAGGGAATAGCCGTTACCGGCTCAGTAAACCAGAATGGTGAAATACAACCTGTAGGTGGCGTAAACCAGAAGGTAGAAGGATTTTTTAAAGTATGTAAAGAAAGAGGTCTAAATGGTAAACAAGGGGTAATTATTCCCCAACAAAACGTGGAACAATTAATGCTGGACCCGGAAGTAGTTGAAGCAGTTAAGGATAGAATGTTTAATGTCTGGGCGATAGAGCGTATTGATGAAGGATTGGAGATTTTAACTGGCAGAATAGCAGGGGAGCGAGATGAAGGAGGTAAGTTTCCGACAGATAGTGTGCATTATCTGGTGAACAACAAATTGACCGGGTGGAGTTATAAAAGGAGTAGTAGTGCGGTTAGGCCCGGCTATCGCCCCAATCGGGAAATGCAAAGGATAAGAAGGAGGAGGGGAAAATGAAAAAAACGCAACTATTTTGTGCCTGCCTCCTGTTAGTCACAATAATAGCTTTAAGTGGTTGTAAACTGGATACCAGTAAGCTAATCCACCCCAGCAAGGAAAAAAAAGAGCAACTTATTAAGGTTGAAATTGTATTTACCGATGGGGAAAAACTGGTCACTTATCTTAAGCAGCTGGGCCTTGAAAGTGATGCCCGAGTCTATGTAGGAGGGCCTTCCACTAATTATTACTACGATGCCCGTGGTAACGTGATGGGGGTATTTAATTACCAGCGGGTTCTTTACATCAGGTTATTACCTGAAGGCGAAAGGAATAGCGGCAGTAATTAAACTTGGGCACCCAGGTCAAGGTAGGACAGTCAGGGAGAAAGGAGTGTCGGGCAAGAAATGAATTTACTGGAAAAAGTTGAACAATTACTTCGCAAAACCTCTGTTAAGGTACGCCTGATTCTGGCGTTTACTTTGATATTGGCTGCAGTTACAGGTGTTATGGGGATTTATGCCACCTGGGTAATGCAGGATAAAATTACTTTTACCGCCCAGGAAAAGTTGAAATCTGATCTGGCATTAGGTGAACATATTATTGATATGGTTTTTCCTGGCGATTGGGAAATAAAGGGTGGCCTTTTATACAAAGGCGGAGTCTTAATGGAAGAGAACTATCAGGTTGTTGACGAAATTGGTAAACTAACCGGGGATACGGTAACTATATTTAAAGGTGATACCAGGGTATCCACCAATGTTATGAAGGATGGGGAAAGACAGGTTGGCACCCAGGTTTCCGCTGCGGTCAAAGATGCGGTTATAAATAATGGCCAAACATACATAGGCCGGGCTGAAGTAGTTGGTACCTGGAATGAGACAGCGTACGAACCAATTAAAGATCGGGAAGGTAATGTTATTGGTATATGGTATGTAGGGGTACCTGCGACCCCTTATGATAACCTGGTCGATCATTTTCGTACCAGTATGATCATTTATTCGGTAATTGGTATTGTGGCCGGCTTTATAATTGCTTTTCTTATAGCATTTTCCGTATATATGCCCCTGCGGCGTATTGGTAATGCTGTTCAGGAAACCAGTGAAGGCGACCTGACCCAGCGTATTCCTACCCGGGCCGATGATGAACCAGGCAGATTGGCACAAAGGGTAAATATCATGGTAGAGAAAATGTCTGATTTAATCAGAAAGACTAATGAGCTTATACATAACGTAAGCCAGTCCAGTTCCCAGCTTTTAACCAGCTCAGAAATGAGTGCAGCAACTATGGAAAACATGAACTCCCGGGCTAACGAAATGAGAGCCAGTGCTACTGCCCAGGCTGAATTGACCAGTCGTTCCAAGGTCGCTATCGGTGAGATGTCGGCAGCTATTCAACAGGTAGCAGAAAATGCTCAGGAGGTTTCAGGTTCTGCAATATCAGCTACATCGCAGGCTCAGGAAGGAGAACAGCAGATTGAAAAAGCGATTAATCAGATGAATGTGATTAGTCATACGGTAAATTCAACTGCTACTATAGTGGAGGGATTAGGTTCCAAATCTCAAGAAATTGGGCAGATTGTTGATCTGATTACTAATATTGCTACCCAGACCAACTTGCTGGCCTTAAATGCAGCTATAGAAGCTGCTCGTGCCGGTGAGCAGGGTAAAGGTTTTGCTGTAGTAGCGGAGGAAGTACGGAAGCTAGCAGAAGAATCAGGTGAAGCTGCAAAGCGTATCGCTGATTTAATAAAGGAAATCCAGGGAGAGGCTAACCGGGCAGTTAGTGCTATGCAGGATGGAACCAGGGAAGTAGCCAATGGTACCGAAGTAGTTGCCAGTGCCGGAGAAGCATTTGAGCACATTATTAAGGCAGTTTCTACGGTAAATGAACAGATTCAAGAAATGTCTGCGGCCAGTCAGGAAATGGCTGCCAGTGCTGAAACGGCTATTGATTCTATTGAGAAAACTACTGATGCGGCAGAAGGCAATTCCCAAATTGCCGAAAACATTAGCCAGCTGGCCCAGGAACAGATGGCCGGAATTGAAGAAATTAACGCTTCCCTCGATAAATTGAATCTGATTATAGGAGATCTGCAAGAGGCTGTATCCTATTTTAAAATTTAGGATTGTGGATATTAATTTAAAAATGGCAATGACCCATTCCGGGAATCCGGGGTGGGTCTCTTTTTGCATTAACGTCAAGCCGTTTATTAATATTCTAACTGTGGATTTATTAGTATAATGATATTATAAGAAGTTAACCGGGAGGGGTAAAAATGAATTACATTCAGGCTCGCTGCTTAATGTGTGGGAAAATTGAGGACGTAGGTGAAGACCACCAAGATTATGTTAAACTAGTAAAACAGGAAAAAGCCCCAACATTTATCTGTGATATATGCAGAAACCGGGTACGGTACGAATCTGATGAACAGAGAAAGCCCAAAAAACCAATGTAGTATCAGGGAGGTCAGAAGTGGAGAACATTAGTATAATTGGAGACGGGCAGGGTAAGCTGGCGGCCTATTGCTTTATGCCAGAAAATGAGTGCCGCTACATACTTATAATTTGTCACGGTTTTCGGGGTGCTAAAGAAAACGGTGGACGCATATTTACCTTTGCCGAAAAGTTAAATAAGCTGGGCTTGGGAGTGCTGGTTTTTGATTTTTCCGGCAGTGGGGCCAGTGATGGAGATTTTGCCAATATTAGTCTTTCCAGTCAGGTAAGCGACCTGCGCCAGGTTATTGATTACGTGGACTCAAACTACAATCGGCAGTTGATACTGTTAGGGCGTAGTTTCGGGGGGAGTACGGTACTGGCGGCAGCCGGTTATAATGAAAAAGTGGCTGGATATATCTTTTGGTCCACACCGGTCAAGCTTTATGAGACCTTTACCGGCATAGTAGAGGAATTCGCTCGTCTGGAGGCCGGCGAAGAACTGGAAATCAAAGATGAGGCCGGCAGCTTTTGGCTCAAACCTTCTTTTATAGAAGACTTAGCTCATCATGACATGGAAAACTATCTGCAAAAAATTGAAACCTGTCCAGCACTTGTCATTCACGGCGCTACAGACGAGGTGGTGGACCCCGCCAATGCCCTGTACATTTATGAAAACACCCCGCATACCGAGTTGCATATCATTTCCGGTGCTGATCACCGTTTTACCCAATATATTAAAGAACGAGAAGACTTAACCTTAAACTGGTTACAGAGGACCTTTTTATAAATAACAATGATTGCTTAAATCTTTAAAATTTTCTATAAAAACAAAAAGCACTTCCTAATACCCCTGGAAGTGCTTGTTTTTCATATGGTACGCCTGAGAGGAATCGAACCTCCGCAACCGGCTCCGGAGGCCGGTGCTCTATCCACTGAGCTACAGGCGCATAATGCATTAATGATTATACCAAAATTATTGTGGTTGGTCAAAGTTCTGGCAAGATTTTTGAACTGGTTGCCGATGCTGGCTGCTGACAACTGATAACAACAGGCCGAGCAAACAAATAGCAGCATTTATCCGATATACCCAGGCACTGGCCCCGGTATAAGCTAGCATATAAGGCAGGCCCTGTAGTTTATGATTAAACAATATGGTAAAGGTGCTGACAGAAGCCGCAATACCCAGGGCAAATCCGAAGTTTCTTACAGTTGCAATAAAACCCCCGGCATAGCCCGCTTTTTCTTTAGATATAGACCCCAGGATGGAACTGTTATTGGGGGAACCGAAGCTGCCCATTCCTATACCCAGCAGCAGCAGGCCTGCAGCTATCCGGGGCAAATCATAATTAGTACTCAGGGTTGAAAGAATAATATGCCCGCAGCTCATGAGCAAAAAGGCTGCGGAAGTCAGTCGGGGAGCACCAATCTTATCAGAAAGATTGCCGGCTAAAGGAGCAGTTAGAGCCATAGATACGGGAGTAATAGTCATAATCAAACCGGATGTAGCGGGGGAGAGATGCAGCAACTTATCCATATAAAATGGCAATAAGAAGATGGCACCAGTTTGGGTAGCATAAGAAAGAAAGGACATTATATTTCCATAGGTAAAATTCTTTATGTAGAAAAGATGGAAATCCAGCAGTGGATAAGGGTGCCGTTTCTCCACCAGTATGAATAGCAACAAAAAGAGGATACCCAGGAAAAAGAGGTTGTAGTTTATTGATGCACTTTGAGAAAGGCCCAGCAGCAGCAGGGTAGCCGCCAGAGCAAATAGCAGATTACCGCGCAGATCGAATTGCGCTTGCCCCGAGGCAGGGGAGTCAACCGGGAGGTAGCGGGTAGCCAGAATAAAGCCAGCCAGGCCAATGGGGATGTTAAGGAGAAATATTACCGGCCAGGAAAATTGGGCTACTAGCAGTCCTCCCAGGCTGGGACCAGTCATATTACCTATACCAACAATACTGCCAGTAATACCCAGGGCTTTGCCCCGCTCTTTAGCCGGGAATGCATTGGATACAATACCAATACCGGTAGCCATCATCATGCTGGCTCCAATTGCTTGAAATATCCGGGCAGCTATCAAAAACTGCAGGGCAGAGGCCAGGCTGCAAAGGAAGGAACCTATGGTAAATACCAGAAAACCATAGGTGTAAATCTTGCTGCTGCCCTTTTGATCACCCAATTTGCCAAAAAATAAGAGGGTAGCAGTAATAACCAGCATATAAGCGGTAACCACCCATTGCACCTGCTGCATGGAGACTGACATACTTCTGGCAATAGTGGGGTTGGCAATATTAAGTATACTGCCATCCAGGGTGGACATGAATATGCCGACACAAATTACAATTAATACCTTCCATTTAGCTTCCAGGGCTACCATTCCTTTTTCGTTTGTATGATCGAAAATATAAGGACTTCTCTAGAATAATTATGTAAAAAACTGAAGTACATACATATTTATAAAAGCATTCTTTAACTGTGCAAAGAATACCTTGTTTTTGGCTAGAGTTGGGGAACAAAAATATGTTGATAGAAAATGGATTAAAGCAAGGTAATAGTAGTTGAAGATGTAATACGGGGTAAAGAAAATAATCTTAAAATCTGAAATAAATAAAGGGATTAAATTTTTCACCCATCAAAAATATTAGTGAAACTACAAAGATAGCTAGAAGACAAAAATCATACATGTATTTGAGCCGGTTGTTACTTCCAAATTCAATCCTTTTCACAACATTTTTAAAGAAAGGTAACGATGCAATAAAAGCAATAATCAAAAATGGCAATGCATGTAACATATCTTGATAAGTAAACAGTAATGAATCTACGGCAGTTTTATGATAGGAAAACATTCTTTCAAGATAGAAAATTAAATTATTTAAGTTCTCGATTCTAAATAATACCCATCCGACTACAACAAAGAACAAAGTAAAAATGTGCTGTAAGAATTTTGGTATATGAATCTGATAAGACCGTATTATGTATTTCTCAATGATCAGCAATAATCCATAATAAAGTCCCCATAGAATAAAGTTCCAACTGGCTCCATGCCATAGTCCGGTGAGAAACCAGACTACAATGATATTACGCAAAGCCCATTTTCGATTACCTCCCAGGGGTATATAGAGATAATCTCTAAACCAGGTACCTAAAGAAATATGCCATCTTCGCCAGAACTCGGTAATACTCTTGGAAATATAGGGATAATTAAAATTCTCAAGATAATGGAAACCAAACATTCTTCCCATGCCTATAGCCATATCACTATACCCTGAAAAATCGAAATAAATCTGGAAAGTGTAAGCAATTGCGCCTAACCAAACCAATAGAGTACCGGGATCACCACTGGTGCTGTTAAAAATTGCATCCGCAATAATCCCCATTTGATTGGCTATAAGAACCTTTTTGCCAAGGCCAATTATAAATCTCTTAAGGCCTGTAATAAAATCCGAAAAGGACTCTTTTCTATTCTCCAGTTCATTTTCAATGGTAATATAGCGTACAATAGGGCCGGCAATTAACTGGGGAAACATTGCTATATAGGTTGCCAGGGTAATGATATTTTTTTGGGCTTTAATATTTCCTCTGTAAACATCAATAATATAAGACAATATTTGAAATGTATAAAAACTAATACCTATTGGTAATGGTAACTTGCGAAGGTAAATATTTGTGCCAAAAAGCTGGTTTATATTATCAACTAAAAAACCGGAGTATTTAAAGAAACCTAGCAGTCCCAGGGCAATAATGACCGAGAAGACAAAATAAATTTTTGCGTTGGTTTTATTACCGTTTTGCCTTTCTTTTTCAACCAGTTGAGCAAATAGAAAACCACTTAAAATTGAAAAAAGCATGAGTACAATATATATCGGTTCTCCCCATGCATAAAACAAAAAAGAAGCCAACATTAATAGGAGGTTTTTCATTTGCCGGTTTGGCATTATAAAATACAGGATAAGTACAATCGGTAAAAATAGGAAAACAAACGTCAGACTGGAAAATACCATCTATTACTACCCCTAGTCATTTATCAAAAAAACATCATTGGCGTAAAAATATAGATAACCTAAAAATAAAACCTGACTAATATTTTTATCCTTGATGAAGTTTCCAAAATCAAAACGCTGCCCACAATCTCTTTGATAATACCTGAGATCTATAATATAGGTATTATTGTAGTGGGCTGCAATCAACCTGTTAATTGGATTGGAAAAAGATTCGGAAAATATAACGATATTTCCTTTTTCCGGCTGATTAAATCTAAACTCAATCAGGCCATGATCACCGCCATTGCAAGCGCCGTAATGATTATATCCTTGTTTATGTGAATAATTGCCCTTTTCATAGGCTTGGATTCCCCCATAATATCCTGGTTTATGGTTAATATAAACTTTGTGTTGCGGAACCGTTACCTTCAATGCCCCAAAAGTATCAAAAATAGTGTAATCATCCAATTTTCTTGATTTATATCCATTAAACTTAAGGTCATTGAACATAATGGTTTCAGCATCAAATAGCTTTTCGCTATCTCCTTTCAGCAGAGCAACAATCTGCTGATATCCTTCATATTGTCCAGCATAATTCCAATGGTGATCTGTTTTAAAAAATCTTCTTTGATAATCCGCAAGTGAATTTATAGCTAAATTATCAAACTTTATCTGGTCATTGAGGCGACTTTGAAAACTATCTGCTAAATCATGATCGTTTTTCTTATTAATGAAATCTACGTCCACATCTGTTTCTATGTAAAAACAGTAAAATCCAATACTTGGATAGTTATCAACTAAACGATTAATATTATTTGCTTTCTTCTCAAAAAGTATATTGGCTTTTTCAATTGGGTGCTTAGGAAATATTAAATGATGTGAATCATCAAGCTCCATCAATCCGTTACCTCTGGGTGTTAATGTCACTGGAAAGTTATCTATTGGTTCGGGTTTCGGCTCCTTTGGTTTTTCCGTTTGTGGTTTTTCCTGGTTTCCTTTTAAATATTTTAAGGCGGAAACAACTAATCTAGTATTCGTATTTTTTACATTATTGTACATTCTTTTCAAAGATTGTCCGAAAACAAGTTGATCGGATAATGCTTGCTCCAGATTGGTTTGATATGTTGTAGTCATAAATGAAGATAGTGAAATTGGAGGAAAACTCTTTAATTCTCTATTTTCTAAAGTAGATTCAGCTTTAGTACCTCTTACAAATATACCGCCTGTTAAACCTATAATCATCACTGATAAAATAAGAAAAAAAATTAACCCTCTTTTCAAGCTAGCCTCTCCATTCTTTGATCAGAAGTATATAAGTAAAATTGTATATACAGATCCCAAACTTATAGCAAAACAAATAAGAACACCTTCAACAACAGTTGCTGAAAGTGCCTAATTTCATAAATAGTACACTAAGAGGAATTTTTTATAACCCACTCCGAAGGCCCGGTGCTTTATATACCTAAATATAGGCATACAATATGCTAAAGGGATTATAACAAAATTATACTAATTGCTGGGAGTTCTAGCAAGAAGTTTAAAGTTGTTGGGAAGCAAATTTCCTGCATGATTTCTAAGGCATTATCGAAGGGGTAAGGGTAAGGAATAAGTCTTAAACTATTTTATCGGCACCCGGATAATAGCATCTGCCAGGCAGCGAATAGATTTTTCGGCCTCATCCTGGGTGGAGTTTTCGGTTCCTACTTCAAATAGCAGTGCAGTAGGATAGAGATCCTGGTTGTAGTCTCCCATACCCATAAAAATTCCTCGCATCAGACCAGGGTGTAATTCATCCGCTTTGGCCTTAATCCGTTTAGCATAGGCCAGATTAGTCTGCATATTAGGATTGGAGCGTCCTATAACAATCATAACCCTGCCGATTTCGACTCCATTAACAATGCTTAAATAGGCGTCCCGGGGGGCGGAATCACGATGAACGTCAAAAACAGCATCCGGTCTTTCTTTCAAGAGCTGAAAAACGGTACGCCGGGAGCGGCTATAGGCATTGATATTGTGTGGATCGTGTTTATTATAGCTGTGGGTTGTACTAATACCCCCCATCTCCAATGCATCTCTAAAGGCTTCGCCCACCTTGTAGATATCTCCATTACCCGGCCGGGAAAGAACTTGGGAAGTATACAGATAACACTCATCGCTGTGGGTATGATATATAACCATATGCCTGCCTCTTCCACCTAAAAAGCCCTGAGCAGGAATTGCAGCTGATGAATGGGCTAAAAAACCGGAAGGACTATCTTGCTCTTGG
>JAAYCQ010000163.1 GCA_012729715.1 Syntrophomonadaceae bacterium | reverse complement strand
TAAGGATTTACGCGGATTTTTTCAAACATACCCATAGGCCATACGGATGCGCTCTACGTCGCTATTAAGGGAGCTGAAGGACACTGATAACTATGAAATACACTAATGTATTAATTTATCATCTTTTAACTCCGTATTCACTAATTTGCAATAAAATTAATTTCAATTATAATAAATCCGCGTAATTCCCTGTAAAATCCGCGGTTTCCGCGTCTATAATCTGGAATGTTTTAGTGTTTATGCTGATCTTTGCTTGGAGCATACTGATAACAACGTTCACAGCCGGGGCAATGGCTGATTTTTTCCTTGAAAACACTTTTTATCATTTCTACCGGTTCACTATTGAGATTAGCAACGTTATGAAGAATTATTTTTCTCGGGGCAATGGTGATGAGGATACTTATCAGCACATCATCCAGATTAATTTCATCCATTAGCATTTCATCCAGGTAGTAATTAATATAATTCTCTTCAATTTTAGTCCCCTGGCCATCCCAGAGGTAAAAAATGCCGTTTGCCCCCATCATTAGATTAACTTCATATATTTTGGGAGGCTGAGTGTCTACAAAATAGCGCAGCAGATTGACGAAATCATTGTATTCCTTCTGATTGCGCAATTCTTCCAGGGCCACTTCCACCGCGAATTTTAATTCAGTCAGGTAGTCCTGCATGCAAAAGTTAATAAAGCCTTCAACATTTACGGTTAGATTAGTGCTAATATAATCCAACAAACGGTGGGTAATACGATTTTTTCTACTGAAGTTCATCAACAAATTCAGGCTTTCATTATCATGACATTTCTTCAAAAAATCCGCCGCCCGCTGATGTACACTATTACGTTCGTCCAGCGGGAGGTGGCGACAGCTGCGCATGATTTCTCTGCGCAATAATTTATCTTCCCAATCCTTAACAATATGCTCAGCCAGGATTTCGGAAATCTGATGTTTAAAAATGTAAACAACATCCTCATTGCGAAAAACGCCACCCGACTGGTCACCTTCCAGGCGCAGAATCACCAGATTTACATTACCCTCCAGTTCTTTGCAGGAAAGAGAAGGAATATATCCTCTTTGCTTAATCCAGCGTAAACGATCGTTATAATTACCAAGCAGCGCATCTATATTAATATCAGTTAGCACCTGAAATTCATATATCATGAAAATGGCCTCCAGTTAAAAAGATACTTTATTATATGTTTAGCAGTTTTTCATTATTCAAACATGGAGGCCATGAAAAAACTGCTTTATAAACGTTTTTTTACCATACCCGAGTAAGAAAATAGGCATAATTACATACTTGTTTTGTTATAGTCATGAATCTACAACTAGATTAAATTTTTAGAGTGAGAGTGAGGGGCGAGGGGTTAAGGGTTAAGGGTTAGGAGTAAGAAAAGCGAACATGGGGACTGTCCCTGCTGTTTCGCCTGGAACCAAAGAAACAGAGGGACTGTCCCCGTATGCGCCTCCCCGTGTGTGCTCATCATTGTAGGGGCGAACCCGTGTGTTCGCCCGGCCGGGATTCATCTAATCTGCCATTAAGCAGCTTCCTCTCCAGGGAAAACTGCTGGGAAACCGGATTATATTGAACCATATCTACTGCCAGTAAACCAGAACCTGGCACCAGGTAAACAATAGCTGCCGAATAGGAAATACCCTTCTCCGAATATAGCCCTCGTAAGCCAGAAGCCCCGGTAGTTCCAGGGTTAATAAAAACCCCGTCCGACCCCTCTTCTATCCTGATACGATGGTCGTGCCCGGCCACCACCAGATCGGCCAGCGAGGTAAGTTCTTTTCCCAGCCGGGAATCATGCACTACCAGTATATCGGGGCGACCCTGGGTCAGAACCGCCTCCTCTACCCTTGCCAATTGCTGTTCAAAGGCTTCTCGTTCTTCTTCCGGATTCTCATACTCTACAGCCGGTACTGCTGACAGCGGGTGAGCAAAACCAAGTACCTTGACCCCATTAAGGGTAATCATCTGCCCGTTTAAAACATGGCTATTGGGTAGACCAGCAACAAAATTGATGGTTTCCGGAGTATCATGATTCCCACCGATAAACAACTGGGGTACACCTACCGTGGCCAAATCCTGGGTAGCTCCAGTTTCTAACTGTGACCCCATGTCGGTAAGATCGCCAGCGTTTATCAGGAAGTCTACCTTAAAACGAGCCGCCAAACTTTTACATAATTCAATTCCTACCGGGTTAGAATGCAAATCACTAACCAGCAACACTTTTACCACTTCACCCTGTTCCTCCGGATTGGCCATAACCATCAGACTATCAGCACTGGAAAAGAGCAAACCTAAATTGGATACAATTTGGCGGGTCTGATTGCGAATCTGCTTTAAATCAGTTAGAGAATCGCTGGCGAATTTAACCGCCGCCGGGGCCATACTAAGAACCCCCTTATATTCAGGCTCGTGAAAGGCTGTCGTATCATAGGAACGAAATATTCCGGTTAGGATTAATAATAGTATTAAGGTAGATGCAATGGTATACAGAAAAGACTTGACCAGACCTGGACGCCAGAGCAAAAAGACCAGCAAAAAGGCACCCAGAAATGCTACCCCTGCCTGGCGCAAGGCAAAGGCAGTTATTTTATCCCGAGCGCTGGTCTGCAACTGTTCTACCAGTTGTTTCTGGTCCGGTGGGTTGTCCATATGAGATTTGAAGGTGTCACTTCTTATCTGTTCCAGGCTAATAACCAGTTTCACCGGTCCCTTATGAGTTTTAGCCTCAACTACTCCAAAGGGAGGGAAGTGCAGCTCGGTAATACCACTGCGGCCTGGAGTTAACCCGGCTTTAAATTCAATGCCTTCAAGTTCGAAGGTGGTAGTCCCCAACAGCCATACAGCAAGTATGGCTCCAACCAGAGCAGTTACAAGAATGGCAAACATTTTTGCCCACCCAGCCAATCTCACCGGAACTCCTCCTCCAACAATCTCCTCCGACCTTCGTATTCCACCGCACTAGACTTATATGTACAAGCTTTGCCTACAGTATAACACGAAGATAAACCTTAACTTGCTGGAGAC
>JAAYCQ010000162.1 GCA_012729715.1 Syntrophomonadaceae bacterium | reverse complement strand
GCACTTTTTTGCCTCCTTTGTTAATAAGATATAATTCCTAGGTGTTCTACCTTAAAAGGTCACTTTCAGGTTGGTTCATATTCCCCCTCTCTGGAATAAAGGTTTCTACCTAGGTGATCAGTGAAGGATTTGTAACTAGCCACATATTATTCCTTCACTAGTAAAATGTGGCTATACATAAGACGCTTCTATGGAGAAAATTGTTCCACTGCCATTAAAAAAGTTTCCTTTTTTTCCTCTGACGTAACTAAAAAAAGTTTGTTCCTTGAAATGTAAAGATTTATAAAAGTAATTATAAAGTCGCTATTTTTAGGCTTTTTTGGACACTATTCGACATTTTATTCTGGAGGCTGTTTGGAATATTGTGACAAATAAGTGACGCCTTACTAGGCTTTCTGCTTAGCGCTCCCCTCTTGACATTTCCCCTAGAGTATGCTTAGGTATTGCGAACATTTTTTCACCGAATCACATAAAACACACCGTAAATACAAAAAACCGGAGCTCATTCTCCGGTTTTGCTTGTTAACTATTTGTTATAAACTATTTTGTTGTTTGCAGCCCTAATTAGGAGTTCTGGTCTACATACTCCTCAGCCTGTTCAAATACCTGCTCCAACTCTTCATCTGCTTGCAGGCGGGGTCCTACCCAGTAGGGATGTTCAATATCCACTTTGTTCATTTGATTCTGTAAGCTTTTTTCCAGTAAACTAATCTGGCGGGCAAAGTTTAAGGCGGTATCCTTCTGCCCGGCCTCCAGATACTTCTGACTAGCATCCCACCAAAGATTGGCAATGTTTTTGTAAACCGTTATATCATTAGGACTGGCCTTTATAGACTTCTGCCCTAAACTAACAATTCCCTCCGTGTGCCCCAGTCGAGCCGCATTATTAACCAGTACAGTCAGGGTGTTGATATCGTAAGGTCTAAGTTCACCTGCCCGGTCGATATCTTTTACCGCCTGGCTGCGTATCTGATCGGTTTGGGGAAGATTCTGCTGCTTAAGCAATACAAAGAAATTAGTGTACACCGTAGACAGGCTGGTCAAATACTTTCCGTTACACGGGTCACTCTTGATTGCTTGATTATACTTCACAGAAGCCAGGTTCAACAGCTCTATTTGCTTACGGGGATCAGTTTCTTTGCTTAGTTCCAGTATAGCCTTTTCGCCCAGCGCAGCTTGATTGACTGCGTATAAGTACCTGCTGCCGCCAACCAACAGTATGACCACCAGTATTCCAGCTATCCCCACCTGCATCCATGCATAAGCAGACCTTGACCTGCTGGGATTGTTACCGGCCATTATGCTTTCGTTATATAAACTGTTCACTAATGCAAATAAAACCCACAATACCATGCACACGGCCGGAATAGACAAATCAAAGTCAATAGCAGAGTGGGCGCCCAGGGCCAAAGCACCGCTGGCAAGTCCCCATGTAAGTATCCAGTGACTGGCATCTTTGTCTTTTCTCTTAATTTTATAAACCTTAAAAACATAAAAAAGCAGGATTATCCACATAGACAAAAAGGCTAATAACCCGATAGTACCTGTTTCCACCCACACCTGCAGAAAATGGCTGTGGGTTTCGGTGGTCCAGTAGGAATAATTCTGATACTGTCGATAAAGAGCTTCCCAACCGCCTGCTCCAGCACCAATAATAGGGTGATCTTTAACAATTTCCACTGCACAGCGCATAAATTCCATGCGTGCAATGTAACTAGAGCTTTCTGTATCCAATAAAGATGAAATTTCACTAACCACATCACTGGACTGTAACACCTGACTGCCCAGAGAAAAAACGCCGATAACCGCAACTGCTGCAAATACTACCGTAATAATAACCGGTGCCAGACGCTGGCTTTTCCACAATTTTTCCAGACCTTCCCAGACTATCACTCCTATTCCAGCCAGTAGAATACCTAATCCCACACAGACCCAAGCTTGATTAGCGTCGGCAGCCACTATCGCGGCTGCAAATTGGGGATAGACCATTACGGCTGCTCCTATCGCCAGGCCAATATAGTAAAGGGATTTTAGTCTGTGCATACCTGGCATGCCTATTAACACAAGCAAAGTACCGCCAACCAGGATGATCCAGGCACCCTTGGATAGGGCCCCTAATATGGCTACTACCATGAAATAATTAGCTAGGCTATACACTGTTTTTAACCAAATACTTTTCTCCTGCTGAACTAGGGTTATCCCCACTAAAACCATAACCGCCAGGTAGGCCGCCATGGTATTGCTGTACTGCAGGGTACTCATAATCGCTCCACTTACATAAGCACCAGGGTAGTCGGAGTACCCCATGGCAGCCAGGATACCTATTGCAGCTACCACTAACCCTCCGGCTAAAAGGAATTTCAGTATTTCCCTTACCCCCTGGTAGGTATTAGCTACGCGGGTGACCACCCAGTAAACCATAAAGTAGTTTAAGGCTTTTAAGAAACCGTAAATAGCATCTCCCTGATGCACTGCTCCCACCAAGGACAACAGATAACCTCCGGCATAAGCAAGAATAGCCCAGTCCAAGGGGTTACGTAATAGGACATAGTCTTTATGGCTAATGCGATAAAAAAGCACCAGTGAAAATACTATTGAGGTAATAATATGGGAAACAAACATCTGCTTATTAAAAAATAACCCGCTGAAAAGAGGAGGATAAAATATTAACAGGCCAGCCAGAATAAATAAAATTGGCTGCCACCAATCGGTTTTTTTCGGTGCTATTATTACTTCTTTAGATTGTTTAGCTGTCTTTTTTCGCTTGTTACTCATGGTGTTCTCCATTTAGACATTTTCAAACTCGATTATTGAAAGTTCCATATTTGTGGGGAATTATCCTGCCGGACAATGCAATAAAATGCAGGGAGTGTTGGCATAATAATGCAACATCCCTGTCTATTCACCGGTGCCTCTCAACCATGCACGGGTATCAGCAATACGCTCTCCTACTTCTGGTGGCAGCTCCAAGCCACTCAGATTCCAGCTACGATTAGGATTAAGCCGTTCCCTTTGCTCTTCCACTATTTGCTCAATGTTAACCAATTCCTGAGCCAATTCCCGCGCCTGTTCATGCTCTCCCACCTGCTCATAATAATGGTATCCTTGCCATAAGACCTCGG
>JAAYCQ010000161.1 GCA_012729715.1 Syntrophomonadaceae bacterium | reverse complement strand
TTGCTGATATTTTTAAGGAAATAGCTGAAGTGGAAGAAGAACATGAGAAACGCTTCAGAAAACTGCTGCAAAACATTAAAGAAGGAACGGTATTTAAGAAAGATAAACCAGTTAAATGGAAATGCCGTAATTGCGGATATGTTCACGAAGGAACCGAGGCACCAGAAGTATGCCCGGCCTGTGATCATCCCCAGAGCTATTACGAAGTTATGGCTGAAAATTACTAGGATAAAATTAAGGGAAAAGCGTCTATCCGTCAGTACGGGTAGACGCTTTTTATATGCTAACATATCATGGGTGCAAATGCCACGTTAGTATGCCAGTAAGGCCTCGCGTAGAATTTTGGCTCCCAATATTGAGGTGTTATCCCCCTTCTCATAAGGAGGTGAAATTTCCACCAGGTCAAATCCTACTACCTGAAGTTCACCCAGACGATGCAGAAGCCCCAATAATTCCCGGCTGGTAAAGCCGCCCGCCTCTGGGGTACCGGTACCGGGTGCAAAAGCCGGATCCAATACATCAATATCCAGACTAAGGTATACCGGTCGTTCACCTATTTTATTAATTACTTCATCAAGTACATCGTGTAATTGGTCCAGGTACAAGTTGGTCCTTTCCGCGGCAAACTTTAGCTCATCTCTGGTCGCAGAACGAATCCCTAACTGGTAAAGGTTCTTGTCTCCTATCTCCTCTACCACATGGCGCATAACCGAAGCATGAGAAAGGCTCTCACCCAGGTAGTCACTGCGCAGGTCGGCATGCGCATCCAGCTGTATAACCGTCAAATCAGGATAATGACGGTGATATGATTTTATCAGGGGTAATGATACTAAATGCTCACCCCCGATAGCATACACCTGTTTATCTGCTTCCACCAGACCCTGACTTACTAACTCAATGCGCCGCAGGCTTTCGCCCACATTACCGAAAGGAATAATCATATCACCGGCATCATAAAAATCAAGCTCTTCCAGGGATTTATCCTGATAAACACTATATTCTTCAATGCTTTCAGATACTTCTCGTACCCGGTAAGGGGCCAATCTAGTACCAGGACGAAAACTAGTGGTAGCATCCATAGGGATACCGATAATTATTTTGGAGCACCGATCATAATCCCTGCTGCTAGCCATAAAGCTGGCCTTCTCTTCTAACAGCTGCCGGAAATCTTCACTCATAATTACTCACCTTCAGAGATTATCTTTTTCACAAAGGCCGGCAGTTTAAAAGCAGCCTGGTGAATTTCCGGAGTATAGTATTTAAAATCCAGTTTCCCTGTAAATACCGGCTTCTCCGGATCATAACGTTTGGAGCCTACAGTAAAACTCCATAATCCGCTGGGATAGGTAGGTATGGCCGCCAGGTATAACCTGGTAATGGGAAAGTACTTATTTATTCCACCATAAGCCATTTTAATCACATCTTCATTAAAAAACGGGGATTCACTCTGTACTACCAATATGCCATCATCTTTAAGCGCCTGAAAAACACTTTCATAAAAAGCCGGAGAAAACAAAGCCTGGGCGGGTCCCACCGGTTCAGTGGAATCCACTATAACTATATCAAAAGCATTCTTATGATCTTTAATAAATTGAATGCCATCGGCAATAATCAGCTTAGATTTAGGATGGTCAAAAGAGCAGGAATGATCCGGGAAAAAATCCCGTGAAGCCTGAACCACTTCTTGATCTATTTCTACCAGTGTGCCGCTGACAACACCAGGATGACGCACTACTTCTCTTAAGGCACCGCCGTCACCACCGCCAATAATCAGAACATTTTCCGGTGCAGGATGAACGTTTAAGGCAATCATAGTTATCATTTCGTGGTAGACAAATTCATCCTTTTCCGTTGTCTGTACCATACCGTCCAAAAGCAGCATTGTGCCAAACTGCTCTGTATGCACAACTGCGAGATGTTGGAAATCAGTTTGTTCAGCCCGTAAAGTTTCTGTTGCCTTACAGCTAAACCCTAAAGCGGGCGTTTGATATTCCGTTACCCATAGTTCCAAGCTTTTTTCCTCCTTGTTATCTTCAATTAATACCATAGAGGTACAGCAGCAAAAGCACAACCAATATTTTCCACAGTATGTTCAGTTGAGGCAACTTTAATTTCATCCAATTCTAAATTCCTAATACGGAAAGCCTCTTCTACCATTTGTTTTACCCGGGCTTCGGCTTCCTCTGCCGAACATTTGCCTTCATATTCCATAATTACTCCAAAACTATTTTGCTTTATACCCACTGCCACCGCAGCAGAAATAACCTCCCCGGGGACGGTACTGGTTATGGTACCAAATGCAATCGGTAACAGAGAGCCGGGAGGAATTATTAGTTCAGGTTCATATTCACAACCTGGAGGTAAAATACTACTTACTTTTAAAAGGTTAGTATTTCCCACCCGGGCATTTAATAACGCTCCATCAAAGGCAGTAAGTTCTGTTTCTCCCTCAGCCGAGGCCGCAGTAAGAAAATACTTTTTCGGTAACGGTAACAAAATTGAAACACCTCCGGAGTTATTTTTGGTGCACAAGAAATATGCGCAATAGATACATTATATACAAACACCTGACAAAATAAAATAAAATTCTTTTAAGATGAAAGTAGATGAGGTGAGGAGTGAGAGGCACACGTAATAATTAACCCCGTATTTTGTTTCTAACCCATGGCGGAACGGCACAGGGGCCGTTCCCTACATATGATTATTCTGCGATTCGCCTTGCCCTGTGGGTACGTCTATTCCCTGTTCTATTTTCTAATTAAATATTATGGTTTCCGCTTTTACCGGGTTCCTCTAGCTTTTTAACATACTCTAGAAAATTATTAACTGACTTGCGGCGCGATTTCTGGCGAGGATAAATAACATAGAAATGTCTTTTTACCAATGGATTGCTTATCCTGGCACTGTGAATCTTGCGGTAATTTTCAGCCTTTTTAACCGCCCAGCGGGATACTATAGAAATTCCCATTCCCGCTTCTACACTGGCTAAAACTGCTTCCGTACTGCCGGCTTCAATATAAACATGTAAATCTTCTTTTTTTATTCCATGGGCTGTCAATAAATCTTCTACCGCCTTACGAGTACCAGAGCCTTTCTCCCGGAATATCCACTTATCACCTGCGATACTTTCCAGGTTAATCTCCCCTGAGCGGGCCAGTTTATGATGTTCCGGCATTACCACCACCAGTTCATCTTCCAGCCACTCAAAGCCTTCTACTTTGCGGTTATTTATCCATCCGCCTACGATAGCTACATCCAATTCCCTTTCCGCCACGCGGGAAAATATCTTTTCCGTATCAGCAATATCTATACTAATACTTACATTGGAATGTTTTTCCTTAAATCTTTTTATAAGCTGGGGAAGTATATATTCCCCCGGGATATTACTGGCTCCCAGACCTAAACTCCCCCGGCGACTTTCTGACACTTCTTCCATGGCCTTCTCGGCCTTTTCCATAGCTTTAATAATATCCCGGGCACAATAGTACAAAGTTTCTCCTGCTTCTGTAGTTTTCAGGCGTCGTCCCGACCTCTCCAGCAGCAACACTCCATAAATATCTTCCAGGCTTTGTATCTGTTTGGTAACAGCAGGTTGGGAAAGGCCAAACTCCTCCGCTGTCTTGGACAGATTTTGAGTTTCCACTACCTTAACATAAGTTTTAAAAAGATTTAAGTTCATACTCCACCCAACCTCTCATTTTTACCTGAGGAAACCTTCTAGAATAGTATCAATGGCATCTTTTTCAGTCATCCCCAGTGACATCAGTTTAATCAACTGTTCCCCCGCTATCTTGCCAATAGCTGCCTCATGGGTAAGTACAGCTTCTGCATTCTCCGCTATTAGTTCAGGAATGGACTGAATACGAGCTTTATGCATTATTATAGCATCACATTCTACATGACCCAGGCATTCATTTTGGCCCACCAGGGCAGCTTTAAAAACCTGGACAGAATTATCCCGGCCTATTGAACGCGAGAGAATTTGCCCGCTGCCTCCCCGACCTTCTATATATAATCTGACATCTGATACTGCTTTCTGCTCACCATGGGTCATAAGCCTTTCCACAATTTTTAAACTGGCCTTGTCCCCTATATGGGCAATAGTAGTACGGACAGTATCATCCACACCTTTAATCTGTACCATTTCCATCTCAGCTATGGCACCAGTTTCCAGGAATATATTAGTGGTAGGGTTCAATATCCTTTTTCCCTGCCCGTTTCCCTCTCCGTAATGCTTCTCCACATACTTCATCCGAGCACCTTTTTTGACTATTATCTCGTGTATACCATCATGACCGGAATCACTGTGACTATCATTATGGATACCACAACCGGCGATTATGGTTACATCAGCATCTTCACCTACAACAAAAGTGTTATATACTTTGTCGTGGAATCCCGCTTTAGTAACAATGACCGGTACATGGACCGTTTCATCGCGGGTACCCGGTTTTATTTCCACCAGTAAACCATTATTATCGGCATTAGTGCCTATTTTAATATTTGGAGAAGATTGCCGGATAACCGGCTCCCCATCCCGCCTGATATTGATAGCTCCTGCAGGAATGGATTTGATATTACTAATCATATCTAATAGTTGCATATCTACTGGTTTAAAGTTCATAACATACTTCTCCCCTGCATTGCTCTCTCATTTTACATTGGACATCATCCCTGATCAGCGGCCATATTTCTTCTGAAGAACCTCTTAGTTTAATTAATCCCTCTTCCAAGACTATAATCTCATCACAAATGGGCAATACATTTTCGTGGTGGGTAATAATAATAGCTGTGGATTGAGGATTATCCTGGTATTTTTGTACAATAAGGCCGATAAGCCGCTGCACCGTCCACAGGTCTACCCCTGCTTCCGGTTCGTCAAAAATGCTGATAATACTATCACGGGATAGTACCTGAGCGATTTCTATGCGTTTTGCTTCTCCTCCGCTTAGCCCAGGTCCCATGTCACGATCCAGATAATCTTCCGGACAAAGTCCTACATCACGTATTTTCTTGCGTAAGCCCATTCCATCTACGCCCGGAGAAGCAATTTTAATGAGGTCCGAAACGTTCAATCCTTTAAACCGTGGGGGCTGTTGAAAGGCATAGGCAATCCCCCGGCGGGCACGCTCAGTAACACCCAGTTCGCTAATATCCTCTCCATTAAGATAAATGTTACCGGTACTATGTTGATAAATCCCCATGATAACTTTAGCCAGAGTAGTTTTTCCACCACCATTGGGGCCGGTTATGGCATAGAGCTTACCCGGTTCGAAATCAATATTTATATCGCGAATAATTTCTCGCCGGAAACCATTAGAGTTGTTAACCGTCATGCTTACGTTTTCGAGTTTAAGCATATTTTTATACCTCCATATTTACAGGCTCGACAGTTATTTCGACGTTTATTTTACCA
This sequence comes from Syntrophomonadaceae bacterium, assembly GCA_012729715.1. Taxonomy (GTDB): domain Bacteria; phylum Bacillota; class Syntrophomonadia; order Syntrophomonadales; family Syntrophomonadaceae; genus UBA4844. The sequence continues at coordinate 926 of JAAYCQ010000161.1, read as the reverse complement.
TAACTGCGAGTTATAGTCTAATTGCAAATAATTATTGCGGTTCTACTTCTATCGCCCGTGCTATTTCCTGGCCAATAGCCATACGATTATTACCCAGATCAACCGTAACCGGTCCCCGAAAGGGGTGCCGGGCTAATATAGTAATATTGGTACCAGGGGTTATTCCCATTGCCATTAGACGATTACGGGCTGCTTCCCCTTTGTTGATTTTAATTATAGTTGCCCTCTGCCCTGGCAGTAATTCATTAATAGTCATTGTTAGCCCTCCTTTTAAACTGGTAAGAGAATATTCAGGCTTATTCCCACTATGAATGAAGTTAGAAATCCCATTCCCAATATCTTAAGTAATCCCCGGGCTCCAATTTCACGAATAATCATTACCATAGCCGGTAAGCAAGGTAATGACAGACTAATCATAGCAATAGCGATTGTAGCCTCCCTGGGCGTAAGGGTCATATGCAGTAAAATCAAGGGAGCTAGATAACGCTGGAATATGGTAATTAATACTGCTACCAGAGCCTCAGCAGGTATTCCAAATAACGAACGGCTTATACCTTCAAGCGCATATAAGTGCTCTAGTACACCGGATTCTATCAAGGCCCTAACCGCTATGCTCATTACTAATAGCAGGGGTAAAACCTCGGTAAAAAATCCGGCAAAACGAATTTTTATTTTGTTAAGCAGATTACCCCAGGTAGGAATCCTTAACGGGGGTAATTCACAAACAAAAAGCTTTTCCTGGGGAAGCAGGTGATTAAGAATTAGTCCCAGCACTATCAGAGTAGTTAACATGGTTACGACTATAATAGCTGGAGAAACATGAAAAGCAGCTATAACTGAAGTTAGTATGCCCAGAGTCGCAGCACAGGGTATGACTATGCTCAGGATAGTAATAACAATAAAACGTTCACGTTCCCGAGTTATCA
>JAAYCQ010000160.1 GCA_012729715.1 Syntrophomonadaceae bacterium | reverse complement strand
TATGAGACCTGGCTTATTCCCAGGCGCCACACCGAACATTTTGCCGATATAAATGAAGAGGAACTGAACGATCTGGTGGCAGTAATTAAAATATTTATACCGGCCATGCTTGATTGTCTGGACGATCCCTCCTATAATATTGTGATAAATACCGCACCAGTTAACCAGGGTTTGACCGGTGGATACCACTGGTATATGGAAATAACCCCTCGTTTAATAATAGCGGCCGGAGTAGAATTTGCCACCGGTTTTTATATGAACCCGGTAGCTCCGGAAATTGCGGCTACTATGCTGCGGGAAAAAACCTTGGAATTTTTGAAGTGAGGGGCGCACAGGAGAACCGTCCCCCTGTGTAAAAACGTGTCAAAAGGACCGCGTGTGCCCTTTAGGGTATCCCTACAACACGTCCCCACAAAGCTTTTGGAGGTGAGCATGTTCAGTTTTCTTTATCCCCGGATATATGTTGATTCTATTCTTGATATACCCCTGCAACAATTACGGGAATTAAATATAAAGGCTTTTATCCTGGACCTGGACAACACAGTTACCGAGTGGAACAGTAACGAAATCAGAGAAGAAGTAAGCCAGTGGTTTACTATGATTAAACAGGAAGGGTTTAAAGCTTGTATCCTATCCAACAATGGAGAACGAAGGGTACTGGCAGTAGCACAAAGCCTGGATATACCTTATGTATACCGAGCGCAGAAACCGCGCCGGGGAGGGTATTACCGGGCTATATCGATTATGGAGGTTAGTCCTCGGGAAACTGCTGTTATAGGTGACCAGATATTTACTGATGTTCTAGGGGGAAACCGCGCCGGATTATTTACCATACTGGTAAAACCTATAGACCGGAGAGAATTTATGGGAACCAAAGTATCACGGAGCATGGAGTTTTTTGTTTTACGCCGACTGCGCCAAAAAATAGAAGCGGGGAAATTCCCCGAAATATGACAACATAACCAGCTTGCCAGTCTACAATTAAAATGCCATAATTTTAACCACCGGCGAATATGTCCGGGGACAGTCCCCGGACTTATTGGGGGCAACCTTGCCCCAACCGAATAAGTCCGGGGACTGTCCCCGGACATATTAAAGGACTGGTATAGATGCGTATAAATGCTGACACTCAATACCTGGGTTTATTCGGAAACCCGATCGGTCACAGCATGTCACCGCTGCTGCACAATTATATCCTGCAAAAAATGGGCTGCAACTATATTTACCTGCCCTTTGCCATTCCCGGAGAAAAGCTGGGGGATGCGATAACTGCTATTCGCAGTTTAAATTTTAGAGGAGTTAATGTAACCATACCGCATAAGGAAGCTGTAATTCCCTACCTGGATGATATTTCCCCCGAGGCTGCCGCCTGTGGGGCAGTTAATGTTATTTGCAATGAAAATGGCTACCTGCGGGGTTATAACACTGATGGGGCCGGATTTATTGCCTCTCTGCAGGAAGCAGGAGTTTCCCTGCAGGGAAAAGCATTATTTATTGGTGCTGGGGGAGCAGCCCGGTCACTGGCAGTTTCTCTGGCTGCAGAAGGTGTATCTCAATTAGATTTTATTGATATTGACCTGCCGCGAGCCCAGGCTTTGGCCGGTTCTCTCGCTTTACCCCTGGATGTACTTGCAGGGGCACACCTTATGAGTAAAGAGAAATTTACGGAATTGGCCTCTTTAAGTAATATTATTATTAACTGTACACCGGTGGGGATGTATCCTCGAATCGGGCAATCCCCGGTGGATACCCTGGATATGCTGCACCCGGAAACCGTAGTTTGCGATATTATTTATAACCCTTTAAACACTTCCTTCCTGGCTATGGGACAGGCCCGGGGATTAAAGACCATAAATGGCTTATCCATGTTCGTACACCAGGCCGCATTAAGCCTGGAGATATGGCTGGGAATAAAACCACCGCTGCAGCTGATGAAAGAAGTGTTGTTAGGTGAATTGGCGTAAATCAGGTTTTACCCTGATGGAAATCATAATGGTTCTGGCTGTTATGGGAGTAATTGCAACCATAAGCCTTCCTCGCTTTGACCGGGTAATTGAAGATTATAAGTTGAAAACTGATGCCCGTCAGCTAGCCTGGGTTTTGCGTTCAAGCCGGCAGGAGGCTATTATTAGTGGGCATCAGTACACGATTATTTTTAAACCAACTTCAAACTGTTACACGAAAATTGGTAATAAGCATACTACTTATATGTTTAGTCGTGGCATAGAAGTACCATTTGGTGAGTATTCTTTTCGGGTAAATGAAACTGGCTATCCTATATGTGGCTTTACCTCTTCGGGTGCGGTTACACCGCAGGCAGGTTACATAAATATTAAAAATAAGTATGGCAAGAGAATTTCAATAATAGTAAACCCCTGTGCAGGCAGAGTTAGGATTCAAGAATATTAATAAGAAAGTAGCATGGAAGTAGCAAATGGTATAAGGTATGGCGAAGTTTAGTGGTGGCTAAAAGTACGGGATTAATTATGAATTTTAAATTATAAATTTTTAATTATCGTAGAAATGCTTACACATTTCTATTTATTACACTTTTTCTTTAATTGTTAGGGGGAGGAATATGATATTTCAACTGTTGTTTATATTCATGGCTCGAATCATAGACGTTTCCCTGGGCACTATTCGTATGATTCTAGTTATACGGGGTGATAAAATACCTGCTGCCATAATCGGATTTTTCGAGATTCTGGTCTATACGGTAGCTTTAGGTATGGTAGTTGGAGCCCTGAATGATCCAATTAAACTGCTGGTCTTTTGCTCCGGTTTTGCCCTGGGCATTTTGGTAGGTACCTGGATTGAGGAAAAACTGGCCCTGGGCTATCGCGGTATCCAGGTTACCATCGACCACGATAAAGAACATATCGTACAGGAACTGCGGGACCAGGGTGTGGCTGTAACCTGCTGGGAAGCCAGCGGCAAAGCAGGCCCCAAACTGGTAATGAATATTTTTGTTAAACGGAGTATGGCAGGAACTATTGCCGATGAAATAGCGGCTAAAGCACCGGACGCTTTTATTGTTTTGATGGAGCCTAAATTTTTTCAGGGCGGATATATTAAAAAGAAATAGGGTGGTGGCTGATGCTAAGATTTACTACTTCGGGAGAGTCTCACGGTAAGGGATTAATAACTATAATTGAGGGTCTGCCCTCCGGCCTGCAGGTGGATGAAGAATACATTAATCGGGAACTGGCTCGGCGCCAAAAAGGTTACGGGCGGGGCGGACGCATGCAGATTGAAACCGATGAAATAGAAATATTTGCCGGGGTTCGGAATGGTAAAACTCTGGGCAGTCCCATAAGTTTTCTTATCAGCAACCAGGATTATGAGAACTGGCAGGATATTATGAACAGCGGAACCTGTACTCGCATTGATGAAAGGGTATTAACCAGACCGCGTCCAGGTCATGCCGATTTGCCCGGTGCCATGAAATACCATCACCGCGATATGCGTAATGTCCTGGAAAGGGCCAGTGCCCGGGAAACTGCTTCCCGGGTGGCGGCGGGAGCCTTTTTCAAACTGTTCTTAAAACAGTTTGACATATTGATATACAGCTATGTAAGGTCGATTGGTTCAGTTAATATAGGGACAGTCGGCCTGGAGCAAGATAAACTGGAAGAGTTTTGCGCCCGGGTGGAAGACTCCCCCCTGCGCTGCCCGGATAAAGAGAGCGAGAGCAAAATGATTAAGCTGATAGAGCAGGCTAAAAAGGAAGGCGAATCCCTGGGGGGGAGCTTCGAAGTTGGAGCCATTGGAGTTTATCCGGGGCTGGGCAGTCATATAAACTGGGAGTATAAACTGGATGGTCAGATAGCAGCAGCCTTGATGAGCATACCGGCTATCAAAGCGGTAGAAATAGGTGATGGCATAGCCAATGCCGCTGAATTTGGCTCTCACGTACATGACCAGATATATTACCAGGAAGAACAGGGGTTATATCGGAGCAGTAACCGGGCGGGTGGCATAGAAGGCGGTATTAGTAATGGAGAGGCTGTTTGGGCTCGAGCTTATATGAAGCCTATACCAACCCTTTATAAACCTCTCATTAGTGTTAATACCGAAAACTGGCAGGAAGAAAAGGCCCAGGTAGAAAGATCTGATGTATGTGCGGTACCGGCAGCAGCAGTAGTAGGTGAGGCAATGCTAGTCTATGTATTGGCCCGGGCTTTTCGGGAGCAATTTGGGGGAGCAAGCATGGAACAGGTAGAACAGGCTTATAGTAGCTACCGGGAGTATTTGGATAGGGTGTGGCAATGGAAAAAAATATAGTGCTTATCGGGTTTATGGGTACCGGAAAAAGTACGGTAGGTTCGAGGATAGCAGCGAGGCTTAAAAGAAAATTTGTAGATATGGATAAAGAAATAGAGCGGGTTGTTGGGATGACCGTAAGTGAGATATTTAAGAGATATGGTGAAATAAGGTTTCGCTCCGAAGAAAAACTAATAGCCCAAAAACTAGCCCGGGAAAGCGGTCTGGTTATTGCTACCGGTGGAGGGGTAGTACTGGAGCAGGTAAATATGGATACCTTAAGCTGGAATGGAATTATTATCTGTCTGGAAGCTGCGCCAAATGAGATATTTGAACGAGTAAACCGCAAAAAGGGTACCCGCCCCCTGCTTAGAAAAAACCTGCAGGTTCAAGATATAGAGGAAATGCTTAAAGCCCGGGAGAGCTTATACGTACAGGCTGAATACCGGGTTAATACCAGCGGCAAAAGCCCGGAGCAGGTTGCGAATGAGATAATTGAGATATTAAGGCGTGAGGAGTGAGGGACCCGCAACCTGTAGGGGCGAACCCATGTGTTCGCCTGCGGGATGGCAGCACTTTACACGAAAGAATAAAACCTTTTAGGAAAGGACACGAGCATGGAAAATCTTGAGGTCAGGTTAAATGAACGCAGTTACTTTATAAAAATTGCTCCCGATATATTGGATAACGCCGGCACACTGGTACGAGGTGTCAGTAAAACTCAAAAAATTATACTGGTTAGCAATCCTACCGTTTTTCCGTTGTACGGTCAAAAAGCGGTTAGCTCCCTGGATAAAGCCGGTTTTCAGGTGCAGGTCGTTCTGATGCCGGACGGAGAAGTATATAAAAATATGGCTGAAGCTGAAAAGATACTGGATGAAATGTTTGCTTCAGGTTTGGAACGGGGCAGTATGGTAGTAGCCCTGGGAGGGGGAGTAGTTGGAGATTTGGCGGGCTTTGTTGCTGCCATTTACCAACGGGGAATTGACTTTGTACAATTGCCCACTACCCTGCTGGCTCAAGTTGATAGTAGTGTTGGCGGTAAAGTGGCGGTAAACCATCCTCGGGGCAAGAACTTGATTGGGGCTTTTCACCAACCCCGTCTGGTGCTAATAGATATTAATACTCTGGCTACTTTGGACGATCGGGAATACCGCAGTGGTTTAGCCGAGGTAATAAAATACGGTATTATCTACGAGGAATCCTTTTTCAACTACCTGGAAGAAAACGCTCACAAAATTATGGATCGGAACCCGGAATGCCTGAGCACTATCATTTACCATTCCTGCCGCATAAAGAGTGAAATTGTGGCAAAAGATGAGCGGGAAGAAGGATTGCGGGCAATACTTAACCTGGGTCATACCTTCGGCCATGCCATTGAAAAACTTACTGGCTATAATGTTTATCGCCATGGTGAGGCAGTGGCCATGGGAACTATAGCTGCAGTTTACCTGGCCCAGGATGAAGGCCTTTTACAGGAGAGTGAAGTCAGCCGGATTACGCAACTTTACCGACAGATGGGCATCCCTACGGCTTTTCCGGCATTGAAGGCGGAAGAAATCTATACCGCCATGCTTAATGATAAAAAGATTATTGAAGGCAGGTTAAGAATAGTTCTTCCCCGAGGGATAGGGGATTTTACTATTGTTGATAATTGCAGCCAGGAAAAAGTTATTAAGGCAATATCTCGGGCTTCAACGTAATAACACGGATGGGTTAGCGGTTAAGGTCGTGCCAGTGTTCCCGGGCCTCATTTAACTCCAACAGGGCCAGAGTTTTGTCCTGGCTGGTAATGCAGCTTTCAAGCCGGGCTAAATTAACATCAATAGCATTAATCTCATCTTTCTCCACACTGTACTGAATCCGGGGGACTATTTTCTTCCAGGCGCGGTGTAACTTTTCATAATTGATACTGGCAGTTTGCCATTCATTTACGGATATATTTTCCTCCACCTGGTTCATGTACAACATAAAATCATCCCCACTGCCCAGCGGTTTTTTAAACAGGTCGCCGCTATTCATAATGAATATAAATACTGCAAATAGCAGTGCCACAAAAGCATAATACTTAAGGCTTTTCATCTTTTAGTCCCCCTATGACAGATTATCCTGGTATTTGTCTATATACAAACTACCGCTGTTAGCATCATAACCAGCTAAATACACCTCAGAAGGACTGTTAATTCCCTGGGCCTGCAGTTGCTGTTCCAGCCAAATACGGTCAACACCTGCCCGGGCTAGATTAGCTTCTATAACCAGGCCATCATATATTAACTGGTTGCTCAGTCCGGCATTGCTGCTGGTAATTTTTAAATCACTGGGGGTAACCGGCTGGTATTCCGGTTTTAGCAAAACCGAAAGCTGCCCATTAGTCTCCAAAACAGCGAAACCAATTTTGTTAAGGTCAAACACTCCTTTATCCCGCAGTTGTTCCAGCAAATCGGAAGTGGTATAGCGCAGCTTTTTCATGGTTTTCTCCATAATCTGACCATTCATAATAACAATAGAAGGTTCTCCGGTCAGGTAGCGGTCACCCAGCTTTGACCTAATAGATGTTTCCTGCAGGATAAACACGGCACCTGTCCAGGTAGCCAGTCCCACCCAATGAGGCCAGGCGCGGGTAGTAATATCTACCGAAAGACTGGCAGCTATGGAACCAATGGTTATCCCCAAAACATAATCAAAAAAAGTAAGCTGGCTTATTTGTTGTTTCCCCAGCATACGGGCAAAAATAAGCAGGGTAAAGAACGCTATTATGCTTCTTACCAGGACTACCAAAGCCTCATTCAGAGCAAACACTCCAATCGCTAATTCTAGGTGTATTATGAGCAATTTAGTAAAAAAATAGGCGCGAATAACAAAGTTTTCTTGAAATGGCGTGGAATTAATTTATTTGATTAATTGTTTAGGAGTGAGGAGTGAGGGGTTAGAGCGAACATGGGGACTGTCCCTGCTGTTTGGCCAGGAAACAGAAGAAACAGAGGGACTATCCCCTTTATTCGCCGGGGTTAGAAGTTTTGGGGTTTAGGAGTATCTACCTCTATTTCCCGATAGCGAAAAGTGCTATTATCGAATTATAATAGGGAAATAAACTCATCAGGAGGGATTGGAATTGAGTACGAAAGAAGCCCTGGAACTAGCGATAGAACAAGAACTGAAAGCCCGGGATAGGTATATAGAACTGGCCAAACAGGCAGATGATCCGGAAACCCGTTTAATGTTTGAACAAATAGCCCGGGAGGAAGAAGGCCATTATAAAAAGTTAGCGGATAGGCTAAAAGCTATAAAACTGATGGGGTAATTTGAAGCCCGGTACTAATGTGCCGGGCTTTTCGCTCCCAGCAACAAGGTGGTCACAAGTACAAAAACAAAGAGAGCCAGGAGGAATATACCCGAATAAATTAATTTCCTGCGGACATGGTGTTCACCCTGGATATATTCCGCCAACAGGTGGGTACAGTAAACTGTACTGCCGGAAAAAACCATGACCACTATAAACTGTATCCACCCGGGGATAGCCGCATAAGCATTATGAGCCAGATGGGACCAGAGGCTGTGGCTGTAATAAGCCAGTACGATAAACTCAATTAAGCCGGCCGCGTACTGAAAAACCAGGCTTTGTTTTTGCATCTCGGTATTTACTTCCATGAGATCCTTAATCTGCTCCTGAGTAGCAATATTGGCCCGGCTGTTGAGAATATCAACCTTACTGCGCACTACTTCAATTGCTGCCTGATGATTCTCCCGGGAGATGCGCAATTCGTCCAGTGTATCAAGCATTTCCTGCAAACGCCTGTAATATGGTTGGGTTATATTATCACGAAATTCATCATCAAGCTTCAGGCCCGGTTGAATCCGAAACTGCCGGTTTAAATCGCTTAAGAGAACTTCGATTTTCTTACAATCCGTACTTAATAACGCATAATCTCCCGCAATCATCCCGTAGGAAGCAGATAGCTCATTAATCTGCTGTTCCAGCTGAGCGGATTCCTCTGAACTACTTTGTTCTGTCACCAGGTGAGCATGCAGTATCTGGGAAAGCTTCTGGTTTAGCTCCTCCTTCTCCCGAACAATAGTCTGGTGGCGATCTCGCAGCAGAGAAATTATCATCTGTAACTTAATTAATGCTGCTTGCAGCTGCGGCAAACCTTCCAACAATAAGCGCCGGTTTAACCCGGTATACTCTTCCAAACGGCATAAAAAATAAGTCTCTCCCCTAACCCGGCTGTCAAATATACGAGCTATCTGCCCGCGGTCGATAACTGCCGGTATTAATTCCTTTATCGGTTCTATTCTGGACACTTCTTCTAAAAGCACTTCCCATTCATAACCATACCCACACAGGACACTGGCCTGGCCCAGTAAAACATCAGCATTAATACCGGTCTGTTCTTCCCAGGAAGATAGTAATTGCAGGCTTTCATTCCAAGTTGAATGATTACCATTAAGGCCCAGTACCAGTATTCTTACATTATTAAATTCCATCTCATAATATAGGGTTGATGGTAATATTTCCCCGTAATTATGCGGATTATATAGTTTAAGGGGTATACTGTTCTGCACTGTTTTAAGGAGTCCCTGCAGTTTATCATCTTCATCATCCAGATAAAAATAATAACGAAGGACGCAATACCCCGGCATAGCTGCCACCCTCCTCCCTTAATCGAAACCCTGCTTAAATAAGATTATAATGTATACAAGAGCTGATTACACTAATAAAAGGACGCAATTGATGAAGGTTCTTGCCTTGCGTAATATATTGAGATAGGGAGTAATTATTTATGCGCAGATATGATCGTAATATGACTGCCTTGAGTAAGGAAGAAAATGATAAATTACATACTTACCGGGTCTGCATAGTTGGCTGCGGGGCACTGGGGGAGTATGTAATAGAAATGCTAGGTAGAATAGGCGTTGGCCACTTGACTATTATTGACCCGGATGGGTTTGATGAAACTAATCTTAACCGCCAAATTTACTCTGATACCCGGGTTCTGGGCAGAAGCAAGGTAGAGGTGGCAAAAGAAAGAATGGCAATAATAAACCCCCTGGTAGAAGTCACAGCCATGCCCCTTTATTTGGATAAGCAGAATGCCCTCAATATATGCCAGGGGTGCGACCTTATTATAGATGCCCTGGACAACCTGGAAAGCCGTTTCGTTTTACAGGATACCGCCCAGGAACTGAACATTCCCCTGGTACACGGCGCCATTGCCGGTTGGTATGGCCAGGTTTGCAGTATCCTGCCGGGTGATCGCAGCCTGGATCTAATTTATGGAAATAACCGGGGTCGCGGCATCGAAAAAGAGCAGGGCAATCCTGCATTCACCCCTGCCCTGGTAGCCTCAATCCAGGTTGCTGAAGCCATCAAAATACTCATCGGACGGGGAGAAACCCTGCGCAAACAATTGCTCTATATAGATTTATTGAACCAGGAGTATATGGTTCTGCCGTTAATTAAAAAATAGGCACCTGGTTTAGAGTTAAGGGTGAGGGGTTACCTGTACGAGTATCGGGTTCACCCCCACACTGGATGCCGCATTTACATGGGTAACACATCATTTCATCCTCCAGATATATCAGACGGAAAACAGCCATATCTGCTATTATGCATCCCTCCTCAAAAAAAGAATATCCCCAAATGTCCCGGTACTAACCACATCATAAAAACATAATATGTTTTAAATAGATATATTTATTTCATATTATTGCAGGAGTTTTGGCTTTAAATAGCGAAAGAAAACTGAAAAATAATTATCCAGTTTGTGTCATATTAATTTATAAATACCATAAAAACCTAAATTAACAAATAGCCTGGGACCATAGTCGTAAAATGAGTTTATTCTTATTCAGATGAAAGAGTCCTGGCATACATGAGTTGACTTAATAATATGGATTGAACTGTTTAAGGAGAATTATTTGTGGCACTGCAGCGTAAAATGTTGGGAGATATACTGGTCGAAAACGGGTTAATTAGTGAAGAACAACTTGCTCAAGCTCTGGCCGACCAGAAAATGAGTAAAGAAAAGCTGGGCAGGATCCTGGTCAGACGTGGATTTCTTAGTGAAGATCAACTGCTGGAAGTTCTTGAATTTTCACTAGGAATCCCCCGGGTACAGATAAGCCGTATGAATATTAATCCGGAAACGGTAAAACTGCTGCCTACTACTTTGATTAGTAAATATAGAATTTTACCCCTGTCTGTAAATCAAGGTCGTATGACCCTGATTATGGCAGACCCGCTTAATTATCAGGCAATAGATGATGTACGCTTATCAACCGGGATGGATGTAGTACCGGTTATGGCTTCGGAAAGAGAACTGGAATCTGCTATTCAGCAGTATACCGCCTTGCAGGTAGACAGCAAGATGGAAAAACTGCTGGGCGAGCTCAACCAATACAATTATGGTTCTGTGCTTGAAGCACAATCTACCGAAATGGAATTAGTTGATGATGCCCCGGTAATCCGCATGGTTAATTCTTTGCTAAAACAGGCAGTGCAGGGGGGAGCTTCTGATATACATATTGAACCGCTGGAACATGATGTGCGCGTTCGTTTTCGTATTGACGGTGAATTATGGGAAGTACTGTCACTACCCAGGAAATCTTTCCCGGCTACCGTATCCCGTATTAAAATAATGGCCAACCTGGATATTTCAGAAAAAAGAGTTCCTCAGGATGGCCGCACCCGTTTGATAATAGATGGGCGGGAAATTGATTTTCGTATTTCTACTCTACCTTCCATTCATGGAGAAAAAATAGTTTTACGGGTACTGGACCGTACCAATGCGCTTATGTCACTCGAAAAACTGGGGTTTGGCCCTGCTAATGAACAAAGAATTAAATCACTGATTAAAAGGCCGCATGGCATGGTTATTGTTACCGGTCCTACCGGTTCCGGTAAAACTACTACTCTATATAGCGTGTTAACCGAGTTAAATGACCCTAATCGCAACATTGTTACTCTGGAAGACCCGGTTGAATATAGCCTGCCTGGTATTACCCAGGTGCAAATTAATACCAAGGCCGGACTTACTTTTCCAGCCGGCCTGCGTTCCATTCTGCGTCAGGACCCCGATATTATTATGGTGGGGGAAATGCGCGACGGGGAAACTGCCGGATTAGGTGTAAGAGCAGCATTGACCGGACATTTGTTCTTCTCAACTTTGCATACCAACAGTGCTGCCGGTACTGTTGCTCGGATGGTAAACATGGGAATTGAAAACTATCTGTTATCTTCCTCGTTAGCCGGTATAGTATCACAGCGGTTAATTCGCCGCTTATGCAGAAACTGTTGCCAACCTTATGAATTGGATGAGGAAACGGCTATCCAGCTTAATATGCCGGACTATACGGGAAAACAGTTCTTTGCTCCGGCAGGCTGTAATATGTGCCGGCAATCAGGGTATTCTGGCCGTATGGCCCTGCACGAGGTCCTGGGGGTGGGACCGGAAATGCGCCGGGCTATTACTAATAAAATCCAGTCAGAAGACGAACTGGAGGAAATAGCTATTAGCGAGGGTATGATTACTATGAGCAGAGATGGTATTTACAAGGCTTATGAAGGTATGACTTCTTTGGAGGAAGTAATGAAGGGGGTATTATTAGGTGGCTAGTTTTGAAGTATTGAATGTAGTGGATTTAGCTCGAATGGGTGCAGAACGGGGGGCTTCCGATATTCATCTTACCGTAATGCGTCCGCCTACCTTTCGTATAAACGGGAAACTGGTCAGCATGAATGAATTCCCTAATCTGGCTCCGGCTGATACCTATAAATTCGGGCGGGAATTAATGGCTGATGAGAAAATATTTCGTCAAATTGATGAACAGGGACATGCTGATTTTTCCCTGTCTTTGACGGGTGTAGGACGAGTCAGAGTAAATGTATATTCGCAACGTGGTTCTTATGCCATAGCTATTCGTCTGATACCGGTGGATGTTCCTGACATAGAAACGCTGGGCCTGCCACCGGTATGTAAGGAATTACCCTTAAAGGGCAGCGGTTTGATTCTGGTTACCGGACCGACCGGAAGCGGGAAATCAACTTCCCTGGCCGCCATGATTCAACTGATTAATAAAACTGTAAACGGCAACATCATAACCCTGGAAGATCCGATTGAATATCTACATAAGCACGGCACCTGTCTGATCAACCAGCGCGAAATAGGTACGGATTGCCCCAGTTTTGCTCAGGGGCTCCGTTCGGCCTTGCGTCAGGACCCGGATGTGATACTGGTAGGGGAAATGCGCGACCTGGATACTATTGCCACTGCTATGACGGCAGCAGAAACTGGCCACCTGGTAATGGCAACCCTGCACGCATCTAATGCTATTCAAACGGTGGAGCGGGTTATTGATGTTTTTCCTCCTCATCAGCAGGATCAGATCAGGATTCAATTAGCCAATACACTACTGGGGATTATTTCCCAGCAATTAATACCGCGGGCGGATGGCAATGGGCGAGTATTAGCCTGTGAAGTGCTTGTAGCCAACTCGGCCGTACGTAATCTGATTCGCGACAACAAGGCTTTTCAGCTCAATACGGTTATGCAGACCGGTTTAAATCTAGGTATGATAACCATGGAAAAATCCTTGAAATCCTTTTTAGACAGGGGTTTAATCAGTGCCGAAGAAGTAAAGAAGCGCACTATTAATCCCAACCAATAAACTACCAGGAGGGGAAAGCATGATATTTTCCTACCGGGCTTTGGATACTGCCGGGGCAGTTGTTAAAGGAACCCTGGAAGCAGATAACCGTAATCTGGTTATCGAATCACTGCTCCGCCAGAATTATACTATTGTAGAGATAAAGGAAGACCGGAACCGGGAAGCAGCTAAAAAATCATCTTTGAATATAACTCTGTTTGAAAGCGTCAAGATTAATGATTTGTCACTATTTACGCGCCAGCTATCTACTATGGTTGGAGCCGGACTGCCCATAGTCAGAAGCTTCCAGATTCTGGAAGAACAGACTAAAAATCCAATGCTGCGCCGGGCGGTGGGGGATATCAGCACCAACCTGGAAGGCGGCCTGGCCTTAAATGAATGTATGGCCCGGCATCCCAAGATTTTCTCCCCCATGTATGTCAGCATGGTAAAAGCAGGTGAAACTGGTGGTGCGTTGGATACGATATTAGCTCGCCTGGCCGATACTCTGGAACGGGATCGGGAAATAAACTCCAAGGTGAAATCCGCCTCCATCTATCCCATTATGATACTGTGCGTGGCCTTGCTGGTGGTAATATTTATTCTAACCTTTGTCATGCCTACCTTTGTCGAGTCATTTTCATCGTCGGGAACTGAATTGCCGACATTTACCCAGTTTTTTATGGGTATAAGTTATTTTATCAAGGATAATGGACTTTGGCTTATTATAGTCATTATCCTACTGGTAATCGGACTAAAATGGGTGGGAACTAAACCGGGAGGCAGATTATTCTTTGATCGCCTCTATCTGAACCTGCCCATCATCGGCAAAGCTGTCAACCGTATTGCCGTATCCCGTTTTACCCGCATCCTGGGTACCCTGATAAAATCAGGTGTCCCCATCCTGGAGGCTCTGGAGGTACTAAGAGGTGTAGTCGGAAACCGGGTTATCAGCGATGCCATCGGTGAAGCCAGGGACAGCATCCGCGAGGGGCAGTCCATAGCCGCACCCATTGCCGCTACCGGGGTATTTGAACCTATGGTTACCCAGATGATTGCGGTAGGCGAAGAAACTGGTGCTTTAGACGACATGCTGGAAAGGATGTCCGCTTTTTACGACAATGAAGTAACCTTTGCCATAGATGCCATGCTAAAATCCATGGAACCGGCCATGATTATTTTTGTTGCTGCGATTATCGGTTCTATTATCGTTGCCACCTACCTGCCGGTATTCAATATTATAAGTACCATAAGTTAAAGACAGTGCTGCGCAGAGCGCGCTGTAGATAAATGTGCTGTAGTTCTGTTACCTTAAGAATCTTAAAGGAGGGGATGCATAGCCTTAATACTTTAATTGGTGGGAGAAACGCAGCTAAAATTTTTGAGTTATAAAGGGGGTTAACGAATGTTAATGAAAATGCGTAGTAAAATGCAAAGGACTAATAATCAAAAGGGTTTCACCCTGGTAGAATTGATGGTTGTTGTCGTTATTGTCGGTATTCTCGTAGCTATAGCGGTGCCAGTATATAATTCAGTGACTGCGAAAGCAGAGTTAGGAGCGATACAGTCTAATTTAAGAACAATTGATGGAGCAATCATGATGGCAAAAGCGTCAGAAACGGGGACACTTACGCAAGCATCAGATTTTACAGATACTATAATGAAAAAATATGTAACAGGGTGGCCTATAAAAGGCCCAGGTGACTGTACTTATCAGATAATAGAAAAAGATAGCAATATCCGAGCACAGGTAACCATAACAACAAAAACAGAAGGTGGTCTTGCTGCAGGGACATATTATCTTGTTAATGATGAGGTCAAATCATCAACATAAAAGGCAGATGACACGGGACGGTTCCTCTGATACCTTCTGATGCGGTAACCAGGGGGACGGGAGCGACCGAGCTAGGTCGTGACACATAGTGGGTGCGATGCCCACCGGGTAAGGCCTAGCCAGCCACCCGTAGCCAGCCTTGGACCATAGGCGGTAACAACCAAGGGGACGGTTCTCCTGGTTGGTGCTGGATGCCGACTCCTCTCCCGTAGTGGAGGCTTTAGCCTTCACACCGGAAGCTAAAGCTTCCGCTACGATGTCAGTATAGTCAATGAAATTTTCTCAGGGCACATAGTGTAGAGGTTAGGAGTGAAACAAAGGGAAAGCGCGCGGAGCGTACCCCTCACCCCTCACCCCTCACCAATAATCCGATTAAGGAGGTTTACCGTTGGATACAGCAGCATATCTTATAATAATTACGGTGGGCCTCCTGTTCGGTTCCTTTACCAATGTCATAATTGCACGTATGCCGGCAGGGGAATCAATTGTTTCTCCCCCCAGTCACTGCCCGTATTGCCATGAGCGGTTAAAAGCGGTGGACCTGGTACCAGTCTTTAGTTACCTGTTTCTGCGGGGGCGCTGCCGTTATTGTCAGGAGTCAATCAGCCTGCGTTATCCGCTGGTGGAGATTTTATGTGCATTGCTCTTTATCGGCGTTTACCTGCGCTGGGGTCTGACCATAACAACTATATCAGGGTGTATTTTTTCAGTAATACTCCTGGCAGTAGCCTTTATCGATATTGACCACGGTATTATCCCTGACCGCCTAACTTATCCGGGCATAATTATCGGATTAGCCCTATCCTTCTGGACCCTGGGATTCTTACCGGCATTATACGGAACCCTGGCCTTTGGTGGCCTGATGTTTACCGTAGCCTTTATTTCTAATGGGGGCATGGGCGGCGGGGATGTGAAACTGGCCGCAGTAATTGGTGCTTTTACCGGCATAACCGGTTCAGCGGTTACACTGTTGCTGGCTTGTTTCTCCGGAGCAATATTTGGCGTAATCATCATGGCAGTTAATAAAACCGGGCGCAAGACGCCCATTAAATTTGGGCCGTTCCTGGCTGTATCAGCCTATATAGCTTTTTTATTCGCTGATACTATCACTTTATGGTACCTGGGACTTTTCTAGATGTATTTCCCAGGACGCAAAGCTGGTTTTCTTACTACCCATGACGGAACGGCACAGGGGCCGTTCCCTACACATGAATGTTCTAGGGTTGGTTTCGCCCTATGGGTATCACAATTAAGGTTGCCGTGTCTAATTCCCGTTCTATTTCTAACTACACCAGGCTAACAAACGGGTTCGCTCAACCAGTTACGTATCCGCGGAAAGGAAACATACTACTGGAACACAGGGAGAAGGAGCTTTGCGTATTAAGATTTAACGTTTGCTATGGTTTGGGGAACCAACTGCACCATATAAATTATATTTGGGGGGATGCTGTTTGTTTACCAGCAGGAAGTCGGTAGGTTTGGATGTTGGCAGTCAGTCGATAAAGCTGGTGGGAATGCGACGACATGGAGATACCGGCACGCTTAAAACTTTTGGTCAGATTGCTACCCCGCCCGGTATGGTTGAGAACGGCCTGATAAATAATCCCGAAGAAGTAGGCCAGGAACTGGGAAAATTGGTGGGGCAGCTGAGGCTTAAGGGCAGCCGGGTTATATCCGCCCTATCTGGACAGCAGGTCTATACCCGCTTGATGACATTACCGGCTATGCCCCACGGTGATATGCGTACGGCAGCCCTTTATCAGGCAACCAGTTTTTTGCCAATTAATATAGATGATGTTACGGCTGACATTTATCCGGTACGTGAGTTTGAAGACCAAGAGGGCAAGATGGTGGAAGTCTTTTTTGTAGCTGCTCGTAAGAGCCAGGCCGAAAATCTGGTTAAAACCTGCCAAATAGCCGGACTGAAGCTGACCCGGCTGGAGATTGAACCCCTGGCTTTAAAAACTTTGTACCAACCGCAAATCAGCAAAGATAAAGTTTACGGTATCATAAATATTGGCGCCCAGCGCAGTTACTTATCTATTTTTCAGGACAATAACCCGGTTTTCCTTCGTTCCATCGCCTTTGGCTGCCTGGCCTTTTACCTGCAGATTCCCCGTATTGCTGAAAATGAATGTCGGTTAGAGGACCTAAACGTGGAGGATCCCGAATGCAGGAGTCTGCTGCGTAATCTGATTGATGAACTGGTACGCTCACTGGATTATTTCCGGCTGCAGAATAAGGATGACAGCATAACCAATATGCTCCTGTGCGGCGGATGTGCCCGCCTGGCCGGGATTGATGAACTGCTTAGCCGAGAATTAAATTTACCGGTTCAACGGGGAAGTATTGAGCAAAACATCAAGTTTCCCCAAACTATAACCGAAGACCAGATTAATGACCTGCGCTTCGATTATCCGGTAGCACTGGGATTAGCTTTAAGGGGGGGAGCATAAGCAATGACGGTCAGAAAAGAATCTCGGATTAACCTGCTGCGCTACCAGCAGGAAGAGACCCTGGAAAGTA
>JAAYCQ010000159.1 GCA_012729715.1 Syntrophomonadaceae bacterium | reverse complement strand
GAAGCCCAGGTTAAGGTCAAAGGCAACCCCAATGGTGAAACTATCCGCCGGGTAGAACAACCACGGGGTGAAGTGCTCTGGTATGTCAAAGGCAATGGTACTAAAAACCTGGTACGGATGAGAGTAAGGACTCCAACCTATGCTCATATCCCGGCATTGCTGAAAATGCTGCCTGGATGTGAAATGGCTGATGTACCAGTTGTTACCCTTTCCATTGACCCCTGTATCAGTTGTACGGAACGATAGAAAGGAGGGGTTAAAAATGGCTGTTATGTTACCTAATATTATGAAGAATTTATTTTCCCGTCCGGAAACTAGATTATACCCGGCCGAGGAAAGAATATTATATCCCCACACCCGGGGGCACATAGAATTTGATGCTGATAAATGCAACTTTTGCACCCTGTGCAGCAAAAAATGTCCGGCTGATGCGATAAAGGTGGACCGGGCTAATAAAACCTGGATTCTAGACAGTTATCGTTGTATCGTCTGTGCTGCCTGCGTGGAGGACTGCCCCAAAGAGGCTATTCAGATGATAGAACAATGGCGCACCCCGGCTTTCAGCAAAACTGTGGAAGTCTATGAGGGGCCAAAAACGGAAGAGACACAACCTGAAGCGTAAATATCACCGGGGAACAGAAATTGTAGGGGCGAACCCATGGGTTCGCCCTTTTTGTATGCAAATATGCAATCTAGGAATAGTGTTTAGTAGTCGGCTGAGCAGACAATGGGTGTGCCCCTACACCTCACTCCTAACCCCTCACTCTAAACAATTACTCAATTATATAAATTCACACTGTTACAAGAAACCTGGTATTCTGTGCTTTCTCAAATTAGGCCCAAATGAAGGTTAGAATTGCCGCTACAGTTGTAAATACAAGAGCTATAGGTACTACCACCCGGATTACTTTGGATTCAGTACCCAGGCTGTCAATGGTAGCTGCGGCGTTTTGTAGCTTGGCGGGTGAGATGACACTGGCCAAGCCCCCGGCAATGGCTGTTCCGGCGGTAACTACCAGGGCATCTACGCTCAGTATTTTTGAGGTCAGGATATTATATTTGGTAAATAAAGCTATAGTTGAAGCTTCACTACCGCTGACGAAACCTCCCAGCAGTCCCAGGAAGGCTGCTACGGCAGGATAAAGACCCTGGAAGAAGTCAGCTGAACTGACGGCCAGTATGGAGATCATATTATAGTCAGAGCTTATAAGCTCCCAGATCCCGTTTACCGAAGCATAGCCTGAATAGGTCATTACGTAGGCTATAGCAAAGAATATTGCGGCCGAAAATACCGGGCGCGGTGCCCGTCTAATCCATTTCTTCCCGATATCCTGCCACTGTTCCCGGGTGGGTTTAATAAACGGTATAGCCAGCAAGGTACTTATTATTACCCAGGTATAGGCGTTCCACAACATGCGGGTCATGATAGGTTTGCCGCCGGGAATAATCTGAACCGGCATGGCCAGGTCTTTAAATAAGAAATTAAAAAGTGGGGTCCAGAAGTTAATAAATAGGCAAGTTGCTATCAATATTATCCAAGGAGCCAGGGCTTTTAAAAGGGGCATGGTTTTTTCTATATTCTTCTCTTCCGCAGTGACACAACTGCGGTCCAGAATAGCTTCTCCACTTAGTTTAAGATAAATCAGCATAACTATAATAGTAGCTAAACCGCCCAATACCCCGGTTAAGACTATGCCGGTACCGATATGAGCAACTACTATCGCGGTAAAGCCCATGGTAAAACCGGCCAGAATACAGGGTATAAAGCCTTCTCTGATTTTCCCCCATCCGCCCACCAACCAGAGCATACCGAAACCAATCATAGTTGAAATTATGGGCATGAATTTGGAAAATACCAGGGCTGATGTGGCCAGGGGGGTACCGGTCATATCGGAGAAAATAACCAGCGGCGCCCCTAACAACGCATATGTACAGAGAGAATCAAAGCCCAGAGCGGGAAGAGCTACCGCTACAAAAGTAGAATAGCCCAGTGCCAGCATGATTGGGGGTAATATAGATACCGGGGTTGCTCCTACTGCTACCAGCAGGGTACCTATACCCATATTTATAATCATAATCTGTACCGCCTGGTCATTCTTGGCCAAGGTTTTAACAAAGATAACTATTCTTTTTAAAGCTCCGGTTGATTCTAAAAAGGTAATTTGAAATATTGAGGTGGCTACCATAAGGGAAACCGGAAAGGAAGCAATAATTCCAGCCAGGCTGGCAGTTAATCCCACCTGTAGAGAGGTTTTGAAAAAGATAAAACTAATAGCTATTACCAGAAGCCATCCTGCCAATCCACTCCAATCGGCTGGCCATTTCGCCAGGGTAAGTAAAGCCAGCACAGCAACAATCGGTATCAAAGTAAGTACTACATCCATTAGAATATATAATCCTCCTATCCTACTGTCCTACATCCAATAATTTAGTTTAGCAAAAGGGAAGTTCTTCGACAAGCATTTTTTATAAGGTAGGTTTTTAGCTTACTAGTCGGATTTGGTAAAAAAATCAGCCATCAGCGCATAAGGAACCGGCTTATCATCTTCAGTAATTTCACACCCGCAAAACGTGCACCTGTAGGCGTTAATATCCAGGGTATAAATCATTTTCTCCCCACAAAACGGGCAGTACATTACCTTTCCCCCGGTAGCCTCCATACTCTTCTTAGAAAATAGTGCCATCTAAACCCCTCCCGCTGATGCATCTGCCCGGATAAAACTACTCCTATTCTAACACTCTTTTTCGCTTGTTTAGGATTGACTTTATTAGTTTTGTAGCCAAAATTCCCAGTAGCAGAATAAATTGGCATTACATAAACTAATACTGTCATTAATTGAGATGAGGAGTGGTGCAAATGGCAAAATACCTTATAATAAATGCTGATGATTTTGGCCTGGCACCGGGCGTTAATCAAGCCATAATAGATTTACATCAAGCCGGTGTAGTAACCAGCACCTCACTGATGGTTACTATGCCCGGTTTTAAAGATGCAGTAAAACGGGTACGCCATGCACCAACTTTGGGTGTTGGGCTGCATTTCAATCTCTCGGAAGGGGTTCCAATAGCTCCGGCTAACTGGATACCCTCCCTGGTTGACCACAAAGGCGAATTTTCTAATAATTTAGGCTGGGATGAATCTGATGTAATGACTGAATTAAAAGCCCAGATGCAGCGTTTACAAAGTGCTGGAATTAATCCCACTCATATTGATTCCCACGGTTTTATTCAAAAACGTATGGCCGTTTGCCGTCCCATGTTAATACTGGCACGAACTTTGAACCTGCCCATGCGCCGTACTGGGTGGGAACCTGTTGCGAGGATAAACTCCCACCCGGGAGTGGTTGATAAATTCTACTCCAATGTTTATTTTGAAGGGAATGGTAAGTCCCTGCTTTTAGATAACCTGCACTCAGTACCTGACGGGACTTCAGAACTTATCTGCCATCCAGGTTATGTAGATGAACATTTGCCTAAAGTTTCAACCTGGACTAAGGTACGGGAAATAGAAGGACGCGTTCTGGCTGATCCTGAGGTTTTGCAGACCATACGGGCATTAAAAATAAGATTGATAAACTATAGCCAGGTAAAATATTTAAGCGATTTTTCTGATAGAAGAATCAATGTAATATCTACATCAAAACTTTAGTTTGTTATATCATCCTTCAACCCAGCCTTCAAAAAGTGTATAATTCTATTAGATTTAGCTTTTTATGGAGGATATAACATGAATCATACTATTTATCCATTGTATAATGGCTCTTTTAATATCTTAATGAAATCTGCCCGCTCTATGGAGGATATACATTGTTTTGCTTTCCTGGTAGTGGATGAAAATGGTGAGGCGGTGCTGGTGGATACTGGATTTGATCCAGATGCGATCCCCGGCGCCAACACTCGTGCCGATCAGACCGGGGAGCAGAAGGTAAAGGCGGCTATAGAAAAATTGGGGGTTGACCCTGCGGGTATAAAGGATATAATTATGACCCATATTCATTGGGATCATACCTGCGGTATGCCCGACTTTCCTCAGGCCCGGTTTTTTTTCCAGGCGGATGAGTTTCGCGGCCTCCTGCAGTTAAATCCTAATGAGGAAACTTATTTTAATCCCAACCACTGGTTTCACTTACTGTCCAATATAGAGCTTATGGAAGGTGACCAGGAAATTAAACCCGGCCTGAAAGTAATACACAGTGGCGGTCATACCCGGGGTCATCAACTGGTAGAAGTGCAGACTAAAGAAGGTCTGGTTCATCTCATTGGGGATTCCCCTTTTAACTACGATATGCTCTGGAAACAGATTCCTCCGGAAAGCTGGCAACGTTTCCGGGAGGGAGTGGGAGCAAGGTTTTATTGGGAAGAAGGAGTACTGGATACTATAGGAGAGTGGCTCAAGGAGCATAACTGCGCCGACCCGGTAGAAAGACAAGCTGTTCCCTGGCCGGAAATAAAAAAGCTGGGTTCCCGCCTCCTAATGGGCCACGATCCCCGCTTGTTAAAGGTGAAGTCGATAGGGTGAGTAAATAATCACTAAATATTGTACGGTTGGTTCCATATGTGGCATCATAATGTACACGAACTAATAAAACCGGGCCATATCTTTGCTAAGCTTTTCCCGCCATATCATTTTTAGTAACTCCAGATCCTCTGAATAATCAGTTTTAGATTCATTCTCTTCATACTCGATTTGTTCTAGAATTTTGATTTCGAATCCATTTTCACCAAATTCCTGCCAATCTTTTTGCAGCTCTTTATTAGGATGGCCACCAGCATTCAGCTTGAATTTAGTGCTGTTAATTCTTCCTTTCAAATCTGGTGTAGTTTCCAGGTAATATTTATCGTTATTTTTATTTATAACCGCAAATATACCCATATCCGGTTTCAAAAGCTTGTATCGAGCCTGAAGTTCCTTCTTTTTTTCCCTCGACATGTCCATTTTACTTTTCCTTTCAATATAAGAATGTTAGGTCAATAAAAAATCCACCGGATAGCCGGTAGGTTCAATTTTTACTGGTGCCCGGCCGGGGTCGAACCGGCACGAGGTTTGAGCCTCTTGGGATTTTAAGAATTAAGTTATACACGCCTATCCCTTTTTAAATCATGAATAGCCTTTTCAATATACCAGGTCATGTTCTTATTAGGATGTTTATTTTTTAAAGCGTCTATTTGCCTGTCAAGAGTTGCAGCTGCCTCCATTCGTGAAACTCCATGAAGATTAATATATTCATTTCTTAATTTATTGTTTTTAATGCTTATATAGCTGTTATTAACTTTGATTTTATTAGTTATAATATTTTGTAGCTTTATATTTTTAAATTCAGATTTATTATAAATTCCTTTGATTATAAGAAGAACAATAAAAATAAATAGTATTAGCATAATAAGGTCTATTAGTAGCGTTTCTTGAATATACAACATTTCATTTCCCCCACTTAGAAACAAAATTTATATTCCCTTCTCATCTAACTGGATTTTTATTAGGAGTTCCCCAGCGGCAACTAAGGGAAACCAACAATCAAAAAAAGTAAATCATTGGATAGATAATAACATAGAAAAAAATCAGGGTAAAGCAAACAGTAATACTTGTTTTATATAATTTTAAATAATATTATGGTTTTAGGAGGAGGGTAAAACTACATGAAACCGAAAGAGCTAATGAAAGTCCTGGCTGAAGATGGTCGGGTGGTAGTAAGAATATAAGGTTCACATTACATACATAAACACCCCACAAAACCCGGAGCCATACCGGTAGCCCTCCGTAATAAAGACATAGAGCCCGGAACTAATAAAATCCTTAAAGCAGCTAAATAAACCCTATCTTTAAACTAAAGGAGCATATAAATGGTTTATATCTTTCCAGCAATTTTTACCCCTGATAACGTTGAAGAACGTGGTGTGGTATATACGGTTGATGTACCTGATATTCCCGGGTGTGTTACCGAAGGAGAATCTATAGAGGAAGCAATATCCATGGCCAGGGAAGCTGTAGCTGGTTGTATCCTGGCTATGAAACAGGCGGGAGAAGAGATACCTGCTGCCACGGGTTATAGTGACGAGAAAATCAGATTAGACGGGGAACTTGTTACCCTGATTGATGTTGATCTAAATGATTATCTACGCAAAAAGGAAACAAAGTCGGTTATTAAAACGGTTAGTCTTCCCCAGTGGTTGGCTATTATGGCTGAAGAGGCCGGTATTAGTTATTCCCAGGCGCTTCAAGAGGCCTTAAAAGACCGTCTGGGGTTATAAAAGCTGTCCTTAATAAATTATCCCCGAGCCTAAGAAAGATGCATATTCAGGTTATCTCCGTATCCAAATTCCTTTAGATATATATACACATATACATCAATGAAAGAAGCTGAGCGGGGATAATTGATTTTCAGTATTTTTTTCATCAGGTCGGATTCATGCAAGTAGACTTTTGTTATAATCTCTTCAAAATCGGTTTTATCAGTGCATGAAGACACGATTTCAGAAACCGTTTCAAATATTTCATCCTGTTTGGCAATCACTGATTTCAGATAAGCAATTACATTATCCTGTCCAATTACAGGAAGAGCATGACTCATAGCGAGTACGTCTATTCTCCCTGCCTCTGCCAGTTGGAATATCTTCATCATTCCGGCATGAACTTTTTTGATACTTCCCTCCAAAATATCATTAGGGTTTAAAAAACTAATTAAATCACCGGTAAACATTAATCCCCTGTCCGGGATGTAAAATGCCAGGTGATCATTCTGATGGCCCGGGGTATCAAGTGCGAAGAGGTTCTCACTTAAAATCCATCCACTGAATACAGTTTTTCCGAATTGCAGTTCCCTGATATCGTTGTAGTTCAGGAACAGGGCGTTTTTCCCGGGTGGATAGATACCGCCAATATTAATGCGGCATAAGACCTAGCTTATGACATTTAAAATAAGGTTGAACAAAGAAGGAGTAGACTTCTGTATTAACTGCATCAATTTAATCATGGACGGACTGAGCATTTTTGTACGGCCAAATAAACCTTTTACCCCGAACGTATTAACCATCGCAGGTATAATCTCAGTATAATTACGCTGAAGGTTATTGATTCTTTCTGCGACCAGAGGATGGAATATTATACGCGAGTTTTTAGCAGCAATAAGTCCGCTGTTTGCGGAATGGTCAAGATGGGAATGGGTAACCAGCAGATCATATTCGTTAAAAGGCAGGTTATTTCTAATCTGTTTAAGTCTTTTTTTCCCATACGCTGGATCTATCAAATAATTTTTGTTATCAACTTCCAGGAAAAAGGTGTTCGCTATCGCGGTCCCTTTGCCCTCCTCCTGAATATCTGTAACAAAGGATACGCCGCGTTCCGCGAGATAATTTCTAATTTCCGGGAATTTTACATTATTCATAAATGATACCTTTTAAACATTTAAGTTTACCGTAAATAACTTTACCATCCATTTTAATGCATACCTGGTGCACGGTCTATATCCTGAGCAAATACACTTGCACCTATCCTGTCTTTAGGATTAGTACCTATATTAATGGTTGTGATGCTGGGAACCATTGTAGTTTATTTTTATAAGGCCAGAGAAAAAAGGTAAATAGATAACAAAAAACCCACCGAAATTTCGGCGGGGTTTTGTTTAAGATGGTGCCCGAGGCCGGGGTCGAACCGGCACGAGGTTTGAGCCTCGCGGGATTTTAAGTCCCGTGCGTCTGCCTATTCCGCCACCCGGGCATATTATAATGTTTGGGAGAGCTAATGCTCTCGCG
>JAAYCQ010000158.1 GCA_012729715.1 Syntrophomonadaceae bacterium | reverse complement strand
CCACCACTCGCAGAAGATTAAACTGTTCTCTTATAGTTTTATCTGGATCAAGACGGCTATCTTCGGAGGTTCTGCGATGATAAAAACTGCATTCTCCTTCTTGACTAACAGCTTTATCTATAATATCGGGATAGTTATCAATAAACTCCAAACACAATTTAAATGTTGCATCAGCCTGAGTCGCTCGCAATTCTTCAACAATTTCAGTTCCTGTAAAATGCATTGTTTCCTTAAAATAAATTACTCCACTATCTACTTTTTCAGTTGCTTCAAATAAGACTATAGGAATATCGTTTTTTCCCTCTAGTATTTACCAGGTAAGAGGTGACCGGCCTTTACCCCAGGGTAAATCGCTTTCATGGACAACCAGGTTATGCTTATTCTTTTCTAGAATATCGGAAGGGGCAATTTGTCCACAGCCTAAAAAAAATACCCCCTCTCCCTGCTCAATGAGGTTTACATCATGGAGCCAGTTAACTTTATACGCTCTTTTTATAAGTCGTTTGATTAATTCTGGTATATAAGTATTTATCCAGCTTGTAGCATCTGTAACAATTGTAATCAATAATATAGCCATTGATACTACATTCCCATACATCTATTAACCAACATTTGAACAAATTCTTTTGTAAGTGAATCGATGATCTTTTCATATTCTTCTTTATCTTTTCCGGGTAAATATTGATTATCGATAACGAATCTTTCATCCCAGTTTAACATAGAGATTTTTCTATTAATTTCTGGATTTTGCTCACAAGAATTCCTCCAAAATACACCGCCCACATTATAAAAAAGCTTATGGCATTCATTGATCATCTGTCTAATGTCATCTTCTATAAGATGGGAAGATAAAAAGCAAATATCTGCTTTTTTAAAATGATTATTAAAATAATCTTCAATCGAACTATAAACATTGGCTTTTTCTTGATAGCTTCTACTAATAAAGAAAATAGACTTTAATTTCTCAGGAACCGATGGATTTACAACTGGATATACCAAGTTTGTATCAAGTCTTTTAATTTCGAACCCGCAAAGATGTTTAGCCACCATCTTTTGAAAAGTCGTTTTACCTGTTGCATTATTTCCCACCAGTATAAAAACCCAATTTGAAACCATTTATTCTTCCTCCCAAACTCTTACCCAAGAGCCTTATAAACCCCTTCTAAAAAACACCCGAAAGCTTACCGAGCAGTTATTAATAATATCCATATGTTGTCTGATAAAACAACGCCTAGAACCTTGTTAGGTAAAGTCCTGGTTCCGCTTATTTTCTGATATGTAGGAACTAGCCGTCTTAGTTCCTGAGCGGCATTATTAAGCCTATCGGGATTCCGATATTTTCTCTGTTGCTGTCTTCGCGAAAGTCCGCCAATATTATAAGCCTTCTCCATAGCCTGTAAATCATCCCGAAACCAGGATTCCATTTCGTGGCAGGCAATCCTGACCACCGTATCTGCTCTTTCACTGGAAGAACAAATGGTGAATAATCGTTGTTTTTCTTCATAGCAATCAGCACTATCCTGATCTCTGACTACAATGAATCGCACGTCCTTTAGTTATTGCTTTTAATTTCCGCGGCAAGGATTATTACAAGCCCTGTTTTCCTTCATTATATAGCATCACATTCGCCCTCAATCATGTTTTTTTCTTGCTACCATCCACATGTGTGACGACAAAAGATTTTCAACTAAAAACTGTTGAAAGGCCTCCCCAACCCTATCCCAGTTATTTATTAAAACCTCTTGCATAAATGGTTGATTTGAAATATCAAGCTCATTGCTGAGCACTTTTTTTCTAACAAGTTCAGCATCAAGTTTACCCGGGGTTAAAGTTTCGATAACCTCGAAACCACATCGTTCAAGTAGAATTTTCAAAGAATCCGGGTGGAAATAGTTTAGGTGATTGGGGCCAGCAATATTATCTGATAATTTACCTAATGTAAGTAAATCAAACCCTTTAATATTTGGAGCAGTACAAATAAACAAGCCCTCATCATCCAAGCATTTGTTACATGAATGTAAGAAATCTTCCGGGGAAAATAAATGTTCTATTAACTCAAAAGAGGTTATAACATCTATTCCTTCCATCCACACTTTTTCGATTGGTTTTGCGATGACTTCGATAGTTTTTTGTTTACATGTTTGTGCCAGACCCGGGTTTGGTTCCACCGCAACTACTCTATCAAAACAATCGATTTTTTGAATTTCTTCACAAAAGGTACCAAAACCTGCGCCAACATCAATAATAATATTCGTATTCACTTATTTGTACATAACTCAATCACCCTGCTAGCTCTGGGTCTGAATATCAACTCTCTGCGTACCGGTTCTGATGTTGGAAATATTTGTTCATTCCAATAGGCTAATCCCCTGGCATTATTATAATATTGCTCCAGTAAAGCTCCATCTGGGCGTGGGTTTATAAACACCGTTTGACAGTTATTGCATGAGACAAAATGAAATCCTTCCTTAGTAAAAACAGCTTTATATTCAAAACATCCGCAAGCTGGACAAGATACCATAACAAACTTACCCCGCCACTCTAATAGTTCGGCTCTATCCTGTGAAAGCAAAACCGCGCACTCTTGCATCATATGTTCAGGTCTTATGTTTTCTTCTCTCATTTTTATAATCCACTTCCTAATATTAAATGCCTTATCCCAGCAAAAAAGGTCTTTATAATTATTTACTTAAAACCAACCAGGTCATGCCATCCTGTACAAAATTATTGCCTCGATGATAGGTAAAATCATAATCCAATAAAACCAAATCAAGCAGTTATATTTCTTTTTGCGTTACCGAAGCATTAATCTGTACCCACTCCGGGTGTTCATTTAAAAGATTGAGAACATCTAACCAGGTAAATTTATTACTAACCGGGTAAAGATCCTGGAGGATAAGTTTAATAAGCTCGAAATCCTCTGGAGTATCCACCGTCCACCGGTGGTGGCTCTGGTTCTCATGGTGAGATACATTGTCTAATTTGTAGCGTTCTGGATGCCAGCAGATATAAGGGGTTACATGCTCTCTTTCCGGCTGTTCTTGAGCATTATAATACACTTCTTGCAGTACTTTGTACGAAAAAACCTCGGTATCCATCCCCCGGGGGTAGGTGCGGGTCAGGGTGTTGG
>JAAYCQ010000157.1 GCA_012729715.1 Syntrophomonadaceae bacterium | reverse complement strand
TTGCGGGCTGTATCTTTGATGCGCAAATCCGTGAGGTTCAGGTCTTTTTCCTTAAGGCTGCTGATTGGACCTAAAGATTGTATGGGTAACTTTTCTTTAAGGGAAGCGGGCAGAAGTAAAAATATTAGGCAGGCTACCCCCGTTTCCCACATGCCCAGAATAGTAGCCTGGGTCTCTGCTATAAACATGGAGAGAGCCAGGGTACCCAGCATATAACCTATAATTACCCCCAGGCGGCCAAAATTCCTGAATAGTCCAGCCAAGAGACCAGAGATAGCATATATCCCCAGGCTCTGCGCAAATATGCTGGAAGATATGGAAGGTATAATACCTGCCATTACACCTACCATGGTACCTCCGCCACTACCCCAAAGAAAAGCAGCTATCAAAATACCAAGTCGACATAGAATGGCAGCAATACTCAGCCCCCCCAGATGGACATCATTCAAGCCCATTATGACCCCAACCCCCAGTATCATAAAAGCAGCGATATCCTCGAAGGAAAATGTGGCCAGGGGTTTGCGCTGTTTCAGGGAATCAGCCGCTACCAGGAAAACAAAGGTTAGAACCCCGGATATTAGGGCTTCAAATATTATAATCATTTCCTGGTAAAAAGATATGCCCGTAAAAAACATAATGATGGTCTTGCTTAAAAATATCACGGCAATGCTTAAAAGAGGCAAGCCCCACCAAATTTTATCCGCTGGTATTTTAATATAATTAATGACCCCCAGCAGAACCAGGAGAGTGATTATGCCCGATCCCAGGCTTAAGCCCTGCAAGACGGTAAGCAGCCCTATTCCGGCACAAAATGCCAGTAGAAGCGAACGAGTCCGATTCCGATAACCAAAAGCGGCCAGGCAAGCGTAAACAAAAGGCAATAGCTCGCCTAGTATAAAGGCACGCGACATAAATACGATTAGTATCGCCGGCAAAAGCTGCTCCAGAGTTAGCAGGGAATTTAGGTGATTTGCCATTCCAGTCAGGTGGCTTTGCCAATCCAGGTTTATTTTATTTTTGGGATTAAAAACCCGGTGCCTGAAAGGATGTTTACCGGCAATTGGCCCTTCGCTAATTCTCTGATAAGGATAAATATGAAGTTTGTCCTGCATCCTTATCCCCCCAATACAAAGTCTTGTCCACCAATTATAGCTTCTTTGTTTGGTAAAATTTGTCATTAGAGGGAAGTGACTTTGTTTTTATTAATACAAAATAATGGTTAATACGAAAATAGACTTTATTTCACGCGGATTGCGCGGATTTTATTAGGATTTCCGCAGATTAATTCTATAGTTTTTGTAGGGGCAGATCTGTGTGTCTGCCCGGCTGGTCACTGTAATCGCGTGGGCGGACACATGGGTCCGCCCCTACAGATTACGTGCTTACAAAAAAAATAGGAGACCCGATATCGGAATCTCCGCTGCTATAAAAACTATAGCATTATATAAAGCCAGCTATGGATTCAGGCTTACCCTAACAGGGTAAGATAAATTTAAACATACAGCCCATCTTGGGGATGGGCTGTATGCAGGGAACAAAACTATTTTTTCAAAAAAACAAACCAGTAGAACATAGCTACAAATACGGCGCCGCCTACTATGTTCCCCAGTGTTACCGGAATCAAATTGGCACTAATAAAATTACCATAACTAAAGAAAGCAGTTACCGCATCTGGAGTAGTCAGATTAGCAAAAAGCGGAACTACACTTCCATCAGCCGCTACCTTGGTGGCT
Organism: Syntrophomonadaceae bacterium; assembly: GCA_012729715.1. Taxonomy (GTDB): domain Bacteria; phylum Bacillota; class Syntrophomonadia; order Syntrophomonadales; family Syntrophomonadaceae; genus UBA4844. The sequence goes on along the minus strand of JAAYCQ010000157.1, from coordinate 25,932 downwards.
GATGCTATCAGTTCGGGATTATTCTGAGCAATAGTAATACCCATAGGAATAAAGAACATGTTGGCAACACTATGCTCAAATCCGCTGGCTACGAAAGCCATGATGGGGAAGAAGATACCGAAGATTTTTCCAACCACGTCTTTGGCTGCAAATGCTAACCATACAGCCAGACAAACCAGCCAGTTACAGCAAATAGCCCGGAAGAACGCTTGTCCCCAGGTTAATGACATTTTGGCACTGGCAATACCTAAAGCCTTACTTCCATGGGCAGCAAGTGCACTGGGGTCACCCCAGAATCCACCATAAAAAATAATGTAAACAAGTAATACGGAACCAACAAAGTTGGCTAGAAAAACAACAGTCCAGTTTTTAAGTAATCCGCCCCAGGTGGATTGCCCATTTAGACTGGAAATAACACAGAACATACAGTTACCGGTAAACAACTCTGAACCGGCAATAACAACCAGCATCAGGCCTACGGAGAAGACTGCGCCAAACAGGAACTGTCCGCCTGATGTTCCAGCTGCTTCCATAGAGCCTATCTTGGTAGCCAGGTTAGCACCAAATCCGATGTAGGCACCGGCTAAAATACCCATGACTATCATTTTTATAATCGACATTTCACATTTTGCTTTTCCAGCATTGGCTGTTGCTGCTGCAATTTCTGCAGGAGTTAAGAAATTCATGCTCTCGTTCACTCTCCTTTTTCTTCATTGCACTACCTAATAAAAAAGTCTCAGCCCTCCTCCCTGTATTAAGGTAAAAGCCTAAACCATAGCGAGTAACCGTACATAATCCCGGACTTTCTAGCTCTAACGTCCGGGAATATATATGAATATATATGAACCCCGGGTAAAATAACCTTAAAAGGGCACACAACCATTTCCCCAGCCATTTGGGGGAATACCCTCTATCGGTTAGGGAAACGGGGTTTTTACCCTGGAATTCGTTTATAAAAGAATATATTGACCTGGGGAGCAGATTATCTTCATTAATCTAAACATAAGGCTAAAATACATAATATTATGATACAATTAGGCTAAGATTAAAACATTTTATGCTGTGATAATCTATTTAACGTCAAAATCTGCCCTCCAGGAAAGTAATTTCTACATCGAGCGGCGAATACCTGCGAAAGTAATCGGTCTATGCTTTTTGATTATGTGTTCCATAACATAAACTAATAATTGGAGGTGTATATGGTGAGTTCTTCTTCACCCAAAATTAGCCGGGATGTCCTTATGCAAGGTGTGGTAGAGGGAATAACCAGATTCGAAAGTGAGTTTCCCCTGGAGGATTTTAGAAAAGGGGACTACAAGCAACATCCTGTTATCACTCTGCTTACTTGCTCGGATTCCCGCATGCCGGTAAATGTTTTCGGCAGCATATTTAACCGTATTTTCTCAGTGGAAAATATCGGTAATCAGTTTCGCAGCAGCGAAGGCTCCGTGCTTTACGGACTGCTCCACCTGCATACCCCGCTAATGATTGTGGCCGGGCATACTGACTGTGGTGCCATTAAAGCAGCGGAATCTAATTTTGTCAGTGAGCCCATGGGTATCCGTAATGAACTTTCTATCGTTAAAGATTCGCTGGATGCTGCCCGCCGCCTCTATAACGTTAGTAATGACGAATCTGACCTTAAGTACACTTTGCTCTCGGAGGTCAATGTGGATATGCAGGTTAATTACCTGCTGGCTAATCCGGAGGTTAGCGAACTGGTTAAGAATAAGGAATTGCTAATAGTCGGCGTAATGGTAGATTTACATGACCATTATGGGGAAGGCTACGGCCGTACTTATACGATTAATGTTAATGGGGAAAGAGATACCGGTAAATTACAGAATGATAAGGAACTGGGCCTTCTGGCGGAACGGGCGAAAAGGCTGAGCAGGCAAAGATAGACGCGGATAACGCGGATTATATAGGGATTTACGCGGATTTTAATTAAGGAAATTTTAAAAAGGATTCTGTTACAGGGAGTATCTGTATGCTCTACGGGTACATAATCTTTGAGATTACCCACCCTGCGGGTACAAATGATGCTCCCGTACTCAGGGGTAATAAATATATCCGCGTTATTCCCTACTGAATCCGCGAATTCACCCTACGGGTACCACTGATATGAACTTCGTTCATAATTAAGGTTGCCGCGTCAATATTACTTTTGGCTTAACCGGCGGATTATGCCATCGAGGATATCGCTTTCGCTGATGGTTATCTGCTGTTGCTTCAGGGTATCCATTATAAGCAAAACAATCATAGCTCCGGCAGGTATAATGTCGGCTCTTTCTGGTTGTAGTCCCGGCAGACGGCGGCGCACATTAAGCGGCATGAGTTCCAGCATATTATAAAGGTCTGCTACTTCCTCGCGGCTTAACACCTGACCATGCACGGCCTGAGGGTCGTATATCTCCATAGCCAGCTTTACTGCCACCAGCGTTGTAGCCGTTCCACCGACAAATACCAGGGGATAATCTTTCAATCGCTTACTGCTCTTTTCTATCGGGCTGAGGATATTTTTGGCGTCCACTACCGACAGGTGGGCTTCAGTGGCCCGAACCGCACCCAGTGGTAATGAGAGCGAGAACCGTTCTTTATCATCTTCTATCCTGAATTCACAGCTTCCTCCTCCCAGATCGACCACCAGGGGTGAGGGCAGGTTTAATCCCTCTTTTACTCCCAAATAGCTTAACTGCGCTTCTTCTTCTCCGCTAATTATTTCCAGGGTACAACCGCAGCTTTTCTTTACCAGCTTAACGAACTCTTCCCGGTTAAGGGCATCACGCATGGCACTGGTAGCAACCATACGATAGTCTTCTACTCCCAGTCGTTGCATCAGTTCCACATAATCGCAGAGACAATCCCGGGTTCTGGCCATAGCTGCGGGATTAATTTTATTAGCAGCATTAACCCCTTCTCCCAGGCGGGTGCTCTGCAGTTCCCGGCATAGGGGATGTAATTCTTGTCCATTTACATCTGCTACCAGCAAACGGCAGGAATTACTGCCGACATCAATGGCTGCATATCTCATAGTTTCATCTCCATACCAAAAAGCACTTCCTTAGGAAGTGCTTTTATCACCTGTAGTTATACAAAACGATTGCGCTTTTTTGGTTCCATACGGTTTTTGAGGGGCTGCATCCTTTCGTCGCTTTCCTTTAAAAACCTGGCAATTTTATCATCCAGGCTAAGTTCATTCTGTAGAGGTTTGTTAGCCTGGTAGTTGCTTTTGTACCTGTCGTTACTCCGACCCCGAATTGGAGGCTTAACTTGCTTGTTCTCCTTCACTATTGCCTGTTTAATCGATAGACCAATCTTTTTACCATCAACATTTAGTACCTTTACCTTGACATTGTCACCTTCCGAGATAAAATCTTTGACATTCTTTACATAGGTGTCGGCAATTTCAGAAATATGAACTAATCCTACAGCTCCTCCGGGTAATTCAATAAAAGCTCCAAAATTAGTAATACCCTGAACTTTTCCTTCCACCAAATCACCAGGTACAATATTTTTTTGTTCGATAGGCATAGAAAATGATGTCCCCCTCAATATATGCTATGTTAATTCTATTCAATGCCGGAGGAGTAGTCAACATCAACCTGGTAATTATAAATTAAGAATTATCGTTGAATCAGGGTAAGACTTCAACTACCCGCGTTTCACCCTTTTTGACCATTCCCAATTGTTCCCGGGCTATTCTTTCCAGTGTTGCTGGTGAATTGGCCTGTTTAAGCTCCAGTTCTAATTTCTGTTGGTTTGTCTCCAACTCTGCTTTTTGGTTTTCTAATTGTTCTATACGCTGGTTTAAATCCCATATTATTTTTACCCGTGGAGCTACCGGCACCAGCAAAAACATTAACAGAACGCCGGTCAATATGATTTTAAGCCGGGGCTTTTTATTATTCTTCCTCATCCTGATCCTCCTCGTTGTATATACCCAGCACATCTCCCGGAAGTATGATAACTACTTCATAACCTTTCGAGCGGGCACGGTTATACAGGGTAGCAACGGTACTGGCAGTAATCTTAAGGGTACGGCTTATTTCGTCAGTACTTTTACCCGTCTCTTTCATAACTACAACTTGTCTCTCTCGAAAGCTGAGTTTTTCTGCTCCCCGAATTTCAATATGCATAAGGTTAAACAACTCTATCCACAATTTTTCCACAAAGTGTGGACAATTTTAGTATGCTTTATCTTCGGGATAGGTTCAAGAAAATCCTTCTTTAGGTAAAAATTTTTTTAATCTTCTAAATCTGCAGGCGGGTCTTTGGGATGAGGTTTTAATTTCGCCATAATATTTTTTGCCCATAACAGCGCTTTCTTTATATTACGAACAATAGCGGTAACAACAGCCACTATTACCCCGGCCAGATGGGATATGGCTGCGTCAAGGCGGGAAGCAAAGCGGCGATAATATATTATGATTCCCAGAACCAGGGCTACTAAAACGTAAATCCGCATTTCTCCCTGATTGATAAAAAGCATGCCTAAAAATACCAGGGCAATTATGATTATCCACAGGCTAAAATCCAGCAGATACAAGACATAGCGAGAAACCCGAGCAGCTCGGATAAGTTCCTGGTAGAAATGAAAAATGGTTCCGGTAAGTAAACCGAGTACCAGGGTTAGTATGAAGGCTTCTATCTGGCCCAGCAAACCGGTCAAAACCGCCGCCCCCTTTATTTTATTTTAATAAGCGGTTTAGTATATTTTTGCTTTTGGCTTTTATATCAGCTCCCTGGGCTTTGTATTCTACACTGTTGACATTGCCCTCCAGGGCTACCTTTCCTTCCTCCAGATTTAGCATACTGACGTGAAGTCCTTGTCCCAGTATGCAAAGGTATCCCAGTTCAGTCTCCAGAACTATTTCATCTTCATCAAAGGTATTGACGTTTTTTACTCCATTAAGCTGCATATTATTGCGATTTACCAGGGTTAAGGAATGATCTGCCACTATATTCGCCCCCTCTTTATTATCCAGGTGAACATACCTGTTTTCTATAAACAATATGCAGGAGGCCCCGGGGTTATTCCCCTTAGAAAATGCAAACAGGGGACTGTTCTAAACAGTCCCCTTGTTACGTTAGCTATTCGATAATCCGGTATAAGTTTTTAGCTTCTGCAGCTTTTACGTTGTCCTTGATATCCAATACTTCAAAGGTGGTACTTTTATCTCCAATCTGAAGAATAATAATATCCCCTTTTTTTACTTCGCTAGAGGGCTTGGCTATTCTTCCGTTAAGCAAAACCCTTTCATTAGCAGCAAAATCGCGGGCAACAGTACGCCTCTTTATAATGCGCGATATTTTCAGGAATTTATCCAGGCGCATTTAACTTACGGCATCTTTTAATGCTTTGCCTGCCTTGAAAGCAGGAACCCTGGTAGCTGGAATGTTAATTTCAGCTCCGGTTTGTGGATTTCTTCCTTTCCTGGCCTGGCGATCCCTAGTTTCAAATGTTCCAAAGCCGATGAGTTGTACTTTATCTCCGCCTTTTAGTGCATCTTCAACTACGGTAAAGAAAGCGTTAATTACCTGCTCCGCATCTTTTTTGGTCATACCGGCTTTTGAGGCAACATGAGTAACTAAATCGGTCTTATTCAAGAATGCATCCCTCCTTATAAGTGGTATTAACTGGTTATTCGCTGTTTCCCGAGATTATCCTTCTTTTAGATTAAAAAAGATATAAAATAATCGTTAGTTCACTTAATTCATAGCCCCTTGGTCTTAGATTCGTCCCATAGGACGTCCATTTCTTCCAGGTTTAGATCAGCAAAATCCTGCCCCGCCTGCCTAATCTTATCCTCTATGTAGTTGAAACGTCTGGTAAATTTATCATTACAAGCTTGCAGGGCCTGTTCGGGTTCGATATTTTTCATGCGGGCCACATTAACCAGGGCAAAAAAGATATCTCCCCATTCCTCCTGCACCTCAGCCTCATTTTCAGCCCGGCCCAATTCTTCGATTTCTTCCCGGACTTTTTCCAGTGCCCCATCTACAGTAGGCCAATCAAATCCTACCCGGGCAGCTTTTTCCTGGATTTTTTCGGCTCGCATCAGGGCCGGCAGGATTTTAGGAATTCCACCCAGGAGGTTCTGTTGACCTTCCCGGCGTTTAAATCCATCCCAGACTTCCATTACTTCATCGCCGGTTTGCAATTGTTTGGCATCGCCAAAGACATGAGGATGGCGCAGAACCATCTTGGTGCTGACACTTTGGGCAACATCAGAGAAGTCAAAGTGTCCTTCCCGCTGGGCCAGGGCAGCATGAAAGACTACCTGCAGCAGTAAATCTCCCAGTTCTTCCCTGAGCTTGTGCATATCATTCTCGTTTATAGCTTCGATAACTTCGTAGCTTTCCTCAATTAAATAGCGAATCAGGGATTCATGGGTCTGTTCCCGATCCCAGGGACATCCCTGCGGACCCAACAGCCTGTCCATCACCTGAATAAGCTCATCTATCGCCTTACCAGCGTTACTCATTTAACAAACCTCCTGACTAGTAAGTAAACCCGACCGGGAAATAGACGCGGATAACGCGGATTTATACGGATTAAACTAATTCTTAATTTTTAATTTTTAATTCTTATTTCTTATTTCCCCGTTATCCTCTTCACCATAGCCCAATCCAGCTCTTTTAACAGCAAGAGCAATATCCCGTAAATACCAACACCAACTGTAATAGCCAGCAGGGTGGCGATGTGGGAGTGAATATCAGCGCCTACCAGAGCCTGGTAAATAAATTTTACTCCCAGGGTCATTATAACTGTTACCAGACCTATTTTAACCAGTCGTGTACCTTCATAAACTACTCCGGTCAGTTTCTTAAGATAGATTATGTTTAGCAGCGAACCTATCAGAAAAGCAGTTACTGTACCTAAAGCGGCACCTCGGACATTTAATATTGCTACACTGGTAAGGGTGTAGTTAAGAATTACTTTGATAATGCCGGTAATAACCAGGTTACGCATGGCTATCTCTGGATGCCCGATCCCCTGTAAACCTGCACTGGATAGCTGGAAGGCCGCCAGCATAATACAAGAAAAGGCCAGTATTTCAAGAGGTATACCCGCTTCAGGTGCGGCATAAAGCAGGTCACAAATGGGATAAGCCAGGATAAATAAACCTGCTGCACAGGGAAAGGATATGAGCATAGCAGCACGTAAACCGTTGTTAATACGAATATTTAGGAGTTTATTATCCTTTAAGGCCAGGGCTTCGGATACTGCCGGTACCAGGCTGGTAGCAATGGCAATGGTGAAAATGGAAGGCAACCCAATAAGTATGCCGGCCATACCGGAAAGCTGTCCATAAAGGGCGGTAGCCTGTGAGGTAGTATAGTTTATAGCCATTAAGCGTCCCGGAACTATGATGGCATCCAGCATCTGGACCAGGGGGAATACTACTGCACCAAAAGAAACTGGTATAGCCAGGGTAATCATTTCCCGGGCCAGCTCCATGGAGTTAGCACCGGAGTATTTTAAATCCTGACCCCGGGTTTTGTTTTTGGAGCGAAAGCTAATATAAAATATGATAAGTACTATTACCCCAACTACCCCGCCTACTACAGCACCGAAAGTGGCTCCCGCAGCTGAGTATTCCAAACCACGGGGAAAAAGGAGAAATGCCAATATTAAAACTGCGGTTACCCGGAAAAGCTGCTCAAATACCTGAGATACCGCAGTAGGTATCATGGTCTGCTGCCCCTGAAAATATCCTCTGAAAACCGACATCAACCCGGCAAAAAAGATGGCCGGGGCTACTGCCATTATAGGATAATAGGCCCGCGGTTCTCCTAATATGTTATTAGCTATAAAATGGGCTGATTGCATTACCAACAAGGTCAGAATGATGCCAAAAATAAATAATATCAATAAGGAGACCCGAAATATCTTGCGGCTATCACCACTATAGCCCTCAGTCTCCTTACGAGAGACTAGTACGGAAATAGCTACCGGTACCCCGGCTGTGGCCAGAGCCAGGATGGTGGTATAAATGGGATAAGCCATCTGGTACAGGCCCATTCCCTCACCGCCCAGCAATCGGGCCAGGGGAATACGGTATACTGCTCCCAGAAGCTTGCTAATAGCCCCGGCAATGCTCAATACCAGGGCACCCCGGAGAAAATTCTTCTTATTCTCCAACTTAGATCCTCCCCAAATTCTCGTGAGGTATATTATAGCATAAAAAAGAGCGATCCTATTGCAAATAAGACCGCTCCTATACTACTACAATTATTGTTCCATCTGTTTGGCCAGGAAACCGGCAGCAGTTTCGGCCAGTTTAACCTCCATATCGCCCAGCTTGACTCCTGTGTCTTTAGTCACGATTATTACTGCTCCAATAGGGTCCCCCTGAGTGATAATAGGTGCAATTACCTGGGATTTTATGGTGTACTCCCTATCATCGGTCTGAATTACATGAACATCTTCATCATCAGCCGCCTGCAGCTCGTTCATAATCAGGGTAGTTCTTTCCTCCAGGGCCCGTTCCACTGCGTTACCAATAGCCTTGCTCAAAAACTCCCTTTTGTTAGCACCTGCTACGGCTATAATAACATCCCGGTCAGCTATCATGGAAATATGACCGATAGTTTCGTGCAGTGAGTCAGCATATTCTTTAGCAAAATCCCCCAATTCTCCGATGGGAGAATATTTCTTTAAGATAACTTCACCTTCACGGTCAACAAAGATTTCCAGAGGGTCACCCTCACGAATGCGTAGAGTTCTGCGTATTTCCTTGGGAATAACGACTCTTCCCAGATCGTCAATGCGGCGAACAATTCCTGTTGCTTTCAATTTACAATTATCCCTCCTTTTTTAAAAACTTGTAAATGTTGTTTTCTTCTCAGTGATAGTATATAACTCAAAATACCCTTTTATTCACTTTTTACCATCAAAGTGTGAAAAATTTTAACCCCCCTGATAATTGGGCACTTCACTTCCTTTCTAATCCATTTACAATAATATTGCCCTTTTTTACTCAAAAAAATTCTCGCTTATCGGAGAGGTACGACCTTACATTAATATTTTTTAAAATTATTTATTGAAAAGAAGTGAAGATTTGCCGGGGGTCTGGGAACTATAAAGGAAAGTCCGGACTATGATTGGTGTGGATATTTTATATCATTTGCAGAATTTCACCCAGGTTCTGCAAAGAGGAAGTCCGGTCCAGGTTAAGGAGCAGGGTATAATCATTAAGGCGGCGGATTTTTAACTCCTGACTTATCCGGGTCAAATGTTGAGGCAGTTTGCCGGTAGTCTTTATTTCCAGCTGCCGACCCTTGCGGCGCAGGGATTTTATTTCCTTGTCACGGGCCATAATTCGTAAAGATGCTATCTGCAAAAAGTTTTCTACCGGCTGGGGAGGATGTCCGAAACGGTCATTCAGCTCACTGCGGATATCTTCGATTTCCTGCTGTTCACTGGCCAGCAGCAACCGCCGATAAAGCCGCATTTTAGCACCGGAATCTGGTATATAAGATTCAGGTATATAATAATCAACATCAATATCCATCTGGGTGTTGAATTCTTCCCGGGGGCTATGCCCTTTCAATCGGGCCGTCTCCTGTTCCAGCAGGCGGCAGTACAAATCAAAACCCACAGCATGGATATAGCCATGCTGTTCCGGACCCAGGATGTTGCCTGCACCCCGGATTTCCAAATCACGCAGGGCAATTTTCATGCCGGAGCCCAGTTCATTAAATTCCCGAATAGCATTAAGGCGTTTTTGGGCTGTTTCGGTCAGTATTTTATCACGGCGGTAGGTAAGGTAAGCGTAAGCAACACGGTCAGACCGCCCTACCCGTCCCCGCAATTGGTAGAGCTGAGCCAACCCCATTCTGTCTGCTTCGTCTATAATTATGGTGTTTACATTAGGCATATCCAGGCCGGATTCAATAATAGTGGTGCAAAGAAAAACCTGGTATTTACCATGTAAAAAGTCCATTATCGTACGGGACAATTCGTCTTCTTTCATACGTCCATGACCAACCGCTATTTTTACCCCAGGCAGCATTTCTTGCAGGTGCTCATACACCCGGTATATATCCTCGATGCGGTTATGAACGAAAAAAACCTGTCCCTTGCGTTCCAGTTCGCTCCCTATAGCCCGGGAGATTATTTCATCGTTGTATTCCAGCACATAGGTGGTAATGGGATAGCGCTCCGGGGGCGGAGTCTCTATTAGGCTGAGGTCACGCAGACCGGTCAGGGACATATGCAAACTGCGTGGTATAGGGGTAGCCGATAGGCTGACCACATCTACGGTTTGTTTTAATGCTTTAATCTTCTCTTTTTGAGCTACACCGAAGCGATGTTCCTCATCCACCACCAATAAACCCAGGTCTTTAAATTGTACATCTCGCGATAGCAAACGATGGGTACCGATTACTATATCAGTTACCCCTTTCTGGACATCAGCTATTATGCGCTTCTGCTGACTGCTGGTACGAAAACGGCTTAACACCTCTATAGTACAGGGGTAATCCTGAAAACGCTCTATGAAGGTCTGGTAATGCTGTTCCGCCAGTACAGTGGTAGGAACTAATATGGCTGCCTGCTTGCCATCCATAACCGCTTTAAAAATAGCCCGCATAGCTACTTCGGTCTTACCGTAGCCAACATCTCCACAGATTAGACGATCCATGGGCTGTTTGCTCTCCATATCAGCCTTAACTTCATTTATGCTTTTTAGCTGATCCGGGGTTTCTTCATAGGGAAAAGACCCTTCGAATTCTCGCTGCCAGGGAGTATCGGGAGAAAAGGCATGGCCTTCGCTGGCTTCCCGGCTGGCATACAGCCGCAGTAGTTCTTCAGCCATCTCGCGAATAGAGTCCGATACTTTTTTGCGGGTGCGCTCCCACTCGCTGCCTCCCAGCTTGCTCAGGCGAGGCGCTTTCTCTTCCGAGGTGGTATATTTATAGAGCAGGTCCAGTTTTTCTACCGGCAAATAGAGTTTATCAGTCCCAGCATACTGCAGGAGGATATATTCCCGGGTAACCCCATCATTTTCCACCTGGGTTACTCCGCGAAAAATACCGATACCGTAATTCTCATGGACTACATAGTCTCCCAGTTTTAAATCTTCCAACAATATGCGCTCTTCCGATTTTTTACGCTGTCTGCTGCCGCGACCAGGTGATTTACCCCAAATATCACGCTCACTAAACACTGCCAGTTCCAGGCTATGACTGATAAAACCTTTGTCCAGCGCCCGGTTCAAGTATTCTACCTGGTTTATATGCTGGTCCAATAGTTCCTTCTTAAGCTGTTCCCGGGCCAACTTGCTTTTAATGGCAAGCTGCACACTGTAACCTTTTTCCTGCCATTCTTTGATCCGGCTATAGAAAATATCCAGGTTAGCATAGAAAGGCTCCATCTCCTGCTGGGAGATATGTTCCATCATAGCTACCTGTACCTGGGGGATGTTACCGGGGAAAAAGGAATGATATATTACCGGTTGTGATTTTATGGTTTCCTGCAGCTTTTCCAGTTCCAGGATTACCGGTTCGTGGATTATCCTGCCCTCGCGTTTAGCCTCCCGGATAAATTCCCGGTGGCGCCTTAAGTTTTTCTCATAAGCACGGTAGAAATCACGAGCCTCATCCAGGAAAATAGCGGCATGGGCGGGCAAGTAGTTAAGCAAGGTGCTTTCTAGTTTGTCTCCGTACAACTCATCCGCCGGGCTTATTCTTAATAGGTTCTCTTTTTTTCCCGAGCGCTGGCTGTCGGTATTAAAACGACGGATAGAGTCAATAAAATCGCCGAAAAATTCTACCCTCAGGGCTTCTTTTTCGGCCGGGGGGTAGATATCCAGTATGCCTCCACGTACGGCAAATTCGCCCGGTCGGTTAACCGTAATAACCCGGTTATAACCGCTATTAACCAGCTTCTTCAACAGCTCTTCCAGTTCTTGTTCTTTACCGCTATGGAGTTCTATAGTGGCTGCCTGCATTTGCTCCGGGCTTATAAGACTATACAGAAAGGATGCCGGGGTAGCAATAATTACAGCACTGCGGGAAGGGTGGAGCAAACATTCCTGCAAAGTGAGGATGCGCCCGGTCTCTACCGTGGAGTAGTTTTCTTTCATAAATACGAAGTCCCGACCCAGGAACATAAATATGCGCTCCCGTTCCAGAAATCCCTGCAGTTCCCGTGCCAGGTCATAAGCTTTTTCTTCGCTTGCTGCCAGGCATAGTATTTTGCCAGGGGTCAATTTTAAAAGTTCAGAAAGCACAAAACCCCGGGCGCTGCCTGCTAGCCCGGTTAATATAACGTTTTCTTTATTTTGCAGGCAGTTAACCGTGCGCTGCAAGACTTCCAGGTTCAACCGGTCAAAACTCCTCCCCAAAGTTTAGCAATAGGCGTCGATAAAAGGTTTTTATAAAAAACGCCGAATTTATAACTTGATTGGTTGTCTAGAGTAAGGGGTTAGGGGTTAGGGTGCTTCGCACATCAGTCTTTACACACTACTCCTCACTCCTAACTCCTCACTTAGTTATAGAAGTGCTGTCCCATGTTAGTAAAGGTCTCATTCATGCCCAGTTCCAGGGCGCAATCTTCGCAAGTTCCATTTAACTGTATGGCTCCTTCGGGTCCTTCGACTTCATCAGTGGAGTAAATCTGCTGGCAATATTCGCACAAGTGATATATCTTCATAAATGCCTGCTCCTTTGAGGTTTTTTTATATTCTCCCTGAGAAGGCAGGCAAATATACTCCCAATCAATTATACTCATTCATGGCCCGCTCTATGCCCTGCTTTACCCAGCATTCAACTGCAGCGGCAGCCTGGCCAATTACCTCTTCCATAAGCTTCTGTTCGGTGGGGCTAAACTTACCCAGTACCCAGTCAATAGCTTCATTATCGGGGCGGCCGATACCAATGCGAATGCGGGCAAATTCCTGACTGCCCAAGCGCTCGATGATAGAAGCCATGCCTTTATGGCCTCCGCTGCCACCCTGGGCCCGCAGGCGCAGAGTACCGGGAGGTAAATCCATATCATCATAAATTACTATGAGGTCGCTTAAATCTAGCTTAAACCAGCGCATGAGGGGCTGAACGGCTTTACCGCTCAGGTTCATGTAGGTCAGGGGCTTAACCAGAAATACTTTTTCCCCACCGATGCGGATATGCCCAATAATAGCATCAAAACGGCTTTCTTCTTTTTCAATGGAAGAACGCCGGGCTATTTCCTCCAAGACCCTAAAACCGATATTATGCCGGGTATCGCTATATTTTCTTCCCGGATTGCCTAACCCTACAATAACTTTCATGGTTCCACCTCATGTGGTTTGAATTAAGAATTAATAATTTAAAATTAAGAATATCGTCGAAATACTCCGTATTTCTCTTCATTTTAATTCTAAATTACCCAATTTCCTGGAGTTTTCGTAGACTTCACATTAAAATTAGCGAAGTCCTTTATAGGTAAAAAAGGATTGAGCGATAAGGCCCAATCCTTTTATACTTAACTTGCTTTATTCGCCTTCGGTTGCCTCTGTCTCTCCAGCTTCGGCGGTTTCGCCTTCTTCTTCAACTTCCTCTTCGTCAGTAGCTTTGGATGGAGCCAATACGGTGGCTACCATTGTTTCCATATCAGTAAGTATTTCCACTGCAGCCGGTACCTGCAGATCGGCTACCGTAACCTTTTCCCCGATTTCCAGGGCAGCTATGTCATAGACCAGAGTTTCCGGAATATCCTGGGGTAGGCAGGAAATTTCGATTTCTTTGGCACCCGATTGCAGGATACCACCTTTTTTCATTATTTCTTCCTCGCCAATAATAGAAATGCCCACGGCACTGGTTATTTTCTCATCCAGTCTTACTTTCCAGAAGTCGACATGGATAATCTGCCCGGTGATAGGATTCCTCTGCACTTCCCGGACTACCACCATTAAACCGCTGCCCCCATCTACTTCCAGGGAGAAGAGACCCCGGGAGCCATGGGTTTGAAAGGTACGGGTAAGCTGTTTCAGGCTTATAGATATAGCCTGATTATCTATCCCTTTGCCATATATTGTTCCAGGAACGATTCCGCTGCGCTTTAGCTCATTTAGATAGCCCCTGGTCTTTATATCGCGTTTCTGGCAGCTTATTTTCTCTGCCTGAGCCATTATTATCACTCCTTAATCTGCCTGCTTAACCAGGCTGGTTTTAATTATCAAGTAGTTATTATACCAGTTTAGCTTAATTATGTCCAAAACCGTTAACCTTCAAAAAGTTTACTTACCGACAGGTCTTCATGAATTCTAAGAACGGCCTCACCTATTAACGGAGCAACGGAGAGAACCGTAAGATTGGGGAGTCTTTTTTCCTCAACCAGGGGAATAGTGTTGGTTACTACAATTTCTTCAAAAGGGGCACGAGACAGCCTGTCTATAGCCGGTCCGGAAAAAACCGGGTGGGTACAGCAACCATAAACTTTTAAGGCTCCTTTTTCTTTCATTGCTTCTGCTGCCATACACAGGGTACCGGCAGTATCTATAATATCGTCAATAATTATAACGGATTTACCCGCTACATCTCCGATGATATTCATTACTTCGGATACATTAGGTTCCGGTCGGCGCTTGTCCACTATGGCCAGAGGGGCTCCCAGTTTTTCGGCTAAATCACGGGCTCTGGTAACTCCTCCAACATCAGGGGAGAGAACAACGGAAGTTTCATTTAGTCCTTTAGACTTCAAATATTCAGCTATAGTCGGTACTCCAGGAAGATGGTCCACCGGTATATCATAAAAACCCTGAATCTGGTTAGCATGTAAATCTACTGCTACTACCCGCTGGGCACCGGCTTCGACTATCAAGTTGGAAACCAGCTTGGCAGTTATGGGGTCACGGGCCTTGGTTTTACGATCCTGGCGGGCATATCCGTAATAGGGAATAACCGCATTAATACGGGAAGCTGAAGCCCGTCTGAAAGCATCAATCATTATGAGGAGTTCCATAAGGTTATCGTTAACTGGTGAACAGGTTGGCTGTACCACAAAAACGTCTACACCTCGAACACTTTCGTCAATAACACAGTTAATTTCACCATCGGAAAAACGCGAAACTTTAGCATCACCGACCGGCATACCCAGATATTTCGCTATTTCTTCAGCTAGGCAGGGGTTGGCATTTCCGGTAAACAGTTTCATCCTCCACCTGGATGCTTTCATTATTCTAAACCTCCTAAAAATATTGTTCTTACTACTAAAATAGACGTGGATTTAATAAGAATCAGGTTACGAATTAGAATTTACACAAAAATACGTTTTTCCCGCGCACAAGCGCACAAGGGGACGGTTCTTCTGTGCGGTTTTACGGCTAATCCACACGGGGACAGTCCCTCTGTTTCCTTGGTTCCGGGCGAAACAGCAGGGACAGTCCCCATGTTCGCCTTACTCCCTATCTTTTCCACCTGACATGTTTTTGTTCGGCCCTTTCTACGGCCAGGGTATCAGCGGGGATATCACGGGTAATGGTCGATCCGGCTCCAGTCATGGAATTTTCACCGATAGTTACCGGTGCTACCAGATTAGTATTACTTCCGATAAATACATGGTCTTCCAATATAGTACGGGATTTCTTTTTGCCATCATAGTTGCACGTAATAGTACCGGCACCAATATTAACTTCTTTTCCTAATAGAGCATCACCCACATAACTAAGGTGGGGTATTTTGCTCCCGGCCCCGATAATAGATTTTTTTATCTCGACAAAATCGCCTACTTTAACGTTCTCCTGCAGATCGGCCTCCGGCCTAAGATAAGCAAAAGGTCCAATATTGCAATGATTACTAATACGGGCTTCTTTTATCCGCGAACTTTCGATTACTACATCATTACCTACGGAGGAATCATTTATGTGGGTATAAGGCCCAATAGTACAGTTTTCTCCGATCGAGGTCTGTCCCTCAATGATGGTAAAGGGGTAAATAACTGTATCTATGCCAATTTTTACGGAGCTATCGATAAAGGTCGTTTCCGGGGCTATAATAGTTACCCCATTTTTCATCAGTTTCTGGTTGCTTCGCTGTCGGATTATGGCTTCAGCCGAGGCCATCTGTACCCGATCGTTAATTCCATGAATATGGTCTACTTCATCGGTGGCCAGTACCGCCACTTTATGGCCATCATTTTTTAATATGGGTAAAACATCGGTAAGATAATATTCTCCCTGAGCATTGGCACGCTGGACCTGGGAAAGTGCTGTAAATACTGTTCCGGCCTGAAAGCAGTACATGCCGGTGTTAATTTCTGCTATTTCCTTTTCTTCCGGGTCTGCATCTTTTTCTTCAACTATACGCTCTAATCCTCCATCGGCCTGGCGAATAATGCGGCCATAGCCATAAGGATTAGGAAGGAGGGCACTAAGAACGGTAGCCTGGGCCTGTTGTTGCTGGTGGAAATCCAATAGTTTTTTTAAGGTTTTTCCCTCTAAAAGCGGAGTATCTCCGGCTAAAACCAATAGGGTATGACCCGGGTTAACACTACCCTGGGCTTGCATTAAGGCATGGCCGGTACCCAGTTGCTGCTCTTGTACCACAAAGTTCAGGTTCTCATCTGCTAAAGCCTCTTCTACCAGTTCTCGGCCATGTCCCACCACCAGGGTAATATCATTAATTCCAGCTTCTTTAACCGCTTGGATTACATACCATACCATTGGTTTGCCTGCTACCTGGTGTAAGACCTTGGGCATTTGCGAACGCATACGGACACCTTTACCGGCGGCCAGTATAACTGCTGAATAATTCACTCTAAAAATTCCACCCTTTGTTGTATTATAAGCTAATATATGCTTTTACGTATGAGATCGCTAATAGAAAAATACAGTCACTTGTATTATACCTTTTATCTTAAAGAATGAAAAAATTTTTATTTGGCTTTGCCTAAACTGTGGATATGCATTGTATAAAGGTGTTAATACAAAAAATAGTGGTGACCGATAATGACCCTGGCTGATGGTCATTATCGTTAGTGGCAGCCAGGGGGAGGAACCGGGCTGGGTTTAGCTATAGCAAATGGTTTGGCGGAAGCCCGGGAAGGTAAATGTAGGCCAAAAGCACACTAGGCCAGGGAAGTACTTTTCACCTCCTGTTGTCGGCGGTTAGTCCATAGATAGCAGGGGAGGTTTAGTTTATTTGCCTAAAATTTTATTCCTTTCAGATATTTTTGAGCAAGTTCCAGATCACTGGGTTTATCTACGTCTACACCCACTTCGGCATAGGGGGATATTATGGCTTTACCCTTAATACCCAGAGTTTTGTAGAATCTTTTTTCCACTGCGTCTATACTTAAACGGCGGATAATATACTTCCATACCAGGCCAAAGCCGAATAGTTTAGCCATAGCCAGGGGATTTTTCCTTCGCTCTACCAATTTCAGAGCTATTTCCAGGACCTGATCAAACAATTCCGAGCGCAAGATAAAGAGGTTGCCTCCCGTGAAAATCCCGTCTTTAAGTTTTACATAGGTCCGGCTAACTCCAGGAAAGCGGGCTTCATTTGTTTCTTTTCGAGTTACCGGATAATAAAATTCAGCGTCATATTGTTCCGCCTGGTTTATAAAATCATTAATAGCCTCGGTGGTAATAAAGGGTATATCGGAAGGCATGATTAACATACGCTCACTAATACCTTTTTCCCGCAGTAATTTAACCCCGTGGGCAAAGCTTTCAATAGCGTTCTGTCCCCCGCTAACAAAGAATAGCCGATCCTGACCGGTAAATATATTACGCAAAGCTTCGGTTGGCCCGCTGATTACAATATTTCTAACAGCTGGAGATTGGCGTAAAGCTTGATAGACATAGTAAATCATAGGGTAATTGCCTATCATAATCAGGGCTTCATTGTCGTAGGGAGCTATTTTTTTTAGTTCACCACTGCTTTCTCCCCCGGCCAGGATAATAGCATCATATTGCATTCTTATACCTCCGTTACTTAAGCTGTGGGGAATCCGTCTTTTTTTATAGATTCAATCATGCTGTTTTCAGCATTTTCTATATGTTCCTGAGCTGCCTGGCGCGCACCTTGAACATCACGTGATTGGATGGCTTCCACAATAATACGGTGTTCTTCCAGGGATTGTTTCATTCTACCCGGATAAGCCAGGGATGTAGCTCTAAATCTCTGAATTTGCTCACGCAGGTTATTGATTATAACAAAAAGCCGTTCATTACGGCTGGCCCGGTAGATGGCTTCATGAAAATCAGTATCAATGGCCACCAGCCGTTCCATATCATTTTGGGAAATGGCATCGCCTTTTTCTACCAGATGCCTTTCCATATATTCCAGTTCCTCGTCAGTTATTCGTTCTGCGGCTAAACCTGCAGCCAATCCCTCCAGGGCAGCTCGAATCTCAAATACATCGGCAATATCCTTTAAGGAGAGGTCGGCTACATAGGCTCCCTTACGGGGAACCATTACTATAAAGCCCTCCAATTCCAACTTGCGCAGGGCCTCCCGTACAGGAGTACGAGAAACCCCCAGTTCTTCCGCCAGTTGTATCTCCATCAGCCTTTCCCGTGGCTTTAAGCTGCCGTTCATGATAGCTTCCCTTATTGCCTCTAGAACAAGCTCTCGCAAGGGTTTATAGGATTCAAGGTTTACCGGTAACAGTCTTTTAGTTTTTATTTTAATCACCTCTTTTATAGGATGAAAGCAGGTATACTTCTTGATACTCATTTTTAAAGGCCTGGTATGCCCTGCAGGCTATTTCATTATCCGGGAAGATGGCAAAAACACTTGGCCCACTGCCTGACATCAAAGCAGTAAGAGCGCCCATTTTTATTAACCTGGATTTTATTATACCTATTTCCGGCTTTTTTCTTATACTTACTGATTCCAGAACATTAGCCATATAAACGGATATGTTTATAATATCGCCTTTATTCCATACTTGCAAAAAATTACCGGTATCTGGAAATTCCTCAACTGCTGATAAATCCAGTTCGGAATAGACCTCTGCAGTAGATAAATCAAAATCCGGTTTTACAATTAATATATACGGTATAATCCTTGTGGCTAAGGATTCTAATAGTTCCCCTCGGCCCCGAGCCATAGCAGTAGCGCCACGACTCAATAGTTCTGCCGGTCGAGGCTCAAAATACTCACCGAATAAACAAAAAGCCACATCCGAGCCAATAGCCGCAGCCATCTCAAGCAATTGCTGGCGGGAAAAGCGGCAGTTATATAAATGATTAATCCCTGCCAGTACTGCCGCAGCATCAGTGCTGCCGCCGGCTAGCCCGGCACCTACCGGTATGTTTTTTTCTATAAAAATTTTAACCCCCACTCCCGGTTGACATTTCGAGAGAATCATCAGGGCTGCTTTATAAGCCAGGTTTTCCGGCCCCAGTGGTATGAAGCTGCTGTTAGTGGCTATCTCAATCCCTGAGGTCCGGGGTTCCAGAGTTATACGGTCAAACAGGTCAACCTGGTGCATAACCGTTTCCAATTCATGATAGCCGTCACTACGTTTGCCTTTTATATCCAAAGTAAGGTTTATTTTAGCGGGTGCTTCAATTGTTATCGTCTGCATTATATTGCTCCCTATATTTTTTTAATTATATATCTAAAATTCCTTACAACCAATATTTTTCCTTTATACCCCGGCCTGTCTTACAGCGAGCAAACAGGGGGACGTTCTTTTTGTTTGCTTGTGCCAAGCAAACAAAAAGAACGTCCCCCTGTTTGCTAGTCCCCACTTGCCCCTACTAAAAAGGGGGAACGGCGTTAACGCCGTTCCCCAGGGTTAGGGGGGGGAATGTAATGAGATTTAAAGAAAATTAGCTTTAATTCTTATTTCCCGGATATTTTAACTTTTACTCCTTGAGGGAGCAGTTCCAGGCATTTTAGACTAACCTGGGCTTCAGCAGGGCTATCCAGGCTTAAACCTTTATCAGATGAAGACACCATACATAGCGGTGGAAATAGGACACACCACCAGTTTTTACCCTCACCTTCGCCCAACACTACCCTTACGGCTTCATAACGGCCCTGGGGAAATACCAGGTTACCGTAGCTTTTAGTGGGGAAGTCAAACTCTCCTACATAAACTTCTACCGGATAATCATATCCGCGGGAAGTTACTATGGATTCAGCCACATTTTTAATTTCCGCCTTTTTACTTATAGCAATACGCCGTGCTTCCTGGGCTGAATCTACATCTTTAAACTCCTCACCCATCTGGGTAACGATGCGATCCTTAATCTCCAGTTTTAAGGCCTGGTCAGCTGGCGAATCGCTATTGGCCACCACATGCAGCCTTAATACATTCTGGTTTAAGGGCTGATTAAATTCTGTATAAGCATAAGAACCTAATAAGGTTGTGAATAATACCAGTATGATAGTAGTCAAATTTTTTATCATTAAATATTTCCCCCTCTCTGTATTAAAAATTATTTCCTAAAAATCATGATTTAAACCAGGAGTAAAAAAATTGAGTCTGGCGGAACGGCACGGGGGCCGTTCCCTACAGTTTCAATTAATGTGTAGGGAACGACCCCTGTGTCGTTCCGCGGCCTCGTTTCAAATCGCAGAGTTGACATATTATGCGACATAACTAAATTATCATTGCTAACGCATCGCTTCCTCCCTGTCATTGCGAGCATTAGCGACGCAATCTAAAATGATTTGGCGATGGACAGATTGCTTCGCTGCGCTCGCAATGACATATAAGATTAGTTCGCTTGAATTATTGTTTAGAAACGAGTTTGCCGTGGTTTTTCGAGTATTTATTCTACTTTGGAATGAAATTTAGCGCAAATTGTCGTTGAAAAGGGTCCGACTTACCTATAAACTAAAGTTGAGGGGGTAATTGATTCTGGGAGGTAATAGTCATGCAGTACAGCATGCAGGTTTTATTTGACGTGGAGGTAATGGCTTCTCACCCATCCATACATAAAAATATTATTTCTTATATGAATCGCAGTACAGTACCACTCTGTTATAAGAAGCCAGAATTGCTCCCCGTGGAGATTAGCCGTGCCCTCAACAATAAAAACAGCAGATATCGTATCATGGATTCATTTCCCCAGGAACTGGATGATAGGCAGCTTTTTGTTGATTTAGAGATGGAAAAAAGCGATGAGCTGGGAGTAATGTACCTGAATGGCAGGTTCAAAGCGTTTGTCGGCAGAATGGAGAACCCGATAATAGAAGATGTTTTTTACATTATACTTAACCAGGGCTCTAGGGTGGAGGCCCTGAACCGGCGGGTATATTTAAATGGGGAATCGGTAGATCATAAATTGTATCCCCATAGTAAAAAGCAGGTGATTGCACCTGCTCGCGAAAATATTCCCAGGTTAGCCTAATAAGTCCGGGGACTGTCCCCGGACTTATTTTAGAACACGGTTTCACCTATCAGGAAGGAACGGGTTCGTTTATCCCGGGCATTTTCAAACAGATTTTGCGTCTCGCCTTTTTCAATGATTTTTCCTTCCCACATAAAAAAGATTTCTTCAGATAGGCGCCGAGCTTGAAACAGGTTGTGGGTTACCATTATGATGGTAGTTCCCATTTCCTTGTTTATATACTGGATATAGCGCTCAATATCCAACGCACTGGCCGGATCGATATTGGAAGTAGGTTCATCTAAAAAAAGTACCCGGGGCTTTACCGCCAGGGCACGGGCAATAGCAACCTTTTGCCTTTCTCCCCCAGACAGGTTGCGGGCAGGCTGGTTAATAAAATCCATCATACCCAGCAGTTCCAGGCTCTCGTTTACTATTCTCTTTTCTTCCGCTGCGGGTGTATTCCTGACCCGTAAACCGTAAGCCACATTATAGTAAACACTCCCTTCAAACATAAAGGAAGTTTGGGTCACCATAGCCATCTTGCGGCGCAGACGTACCACCTGGTTTTTTTGCCAGGTAACCTCATC
This sequence comes from Syntrophomonadaceae bacterium, assembly GCA_012729715.1. Taxonomy (GTDB): domain Bacteria; phylum Bacillota; class Syntrophomonadia; order Syntrophomonadales; family Syntrophomonadaceae; genus UBA4844. The sequence continues at coordinate 4,058 of JAAYCQ010000157.1, read as the reverse complement.
GCCCAGAACATTCAATTTGCCGGTATCATTTATGGTTAAAAGTGACATGATGCGAAAAAGGGTAGTTTTACCAGCACCATTGGGCCCCAGAATACAGTAAATCCGGCCCCCTCCTATTTCCAGGTTATCTATGTTTAAGACCTCACGCTGGCCATAGCGTTTGCTTATATTAAATAATCTGAATTCTGCGCTCATCATTAAAGGTCCTCTTTTCTAAAGTAAGTATCAATAACATGATTAAAAAGGCAATTAACAGCAAGACCATACCTATAGCCAGGGCAGCACTATCGTTTCCCATCCTGGTTTCCAGTACGATAGAAGTGGTAAGAACCCGGGTTTCCCCCTTTATGTTTCCCCCTACCATCATAACTGCACCCACTTCAGCGATTAACCGGCCCAGAGCGGTAGTTAAAGCTGCAATTATGCCCATACGCGACTCCCTGATAATGGCCCAACTAGCCTGCCGGCGGGTAGCTCCCAGGGTGGCGGCAGTGTCAAATACCTCCTGGGGCTGAGCCATAACCGCCCGGGCGGTTAAACCACAAACTATGGGAAATCCCAGTAAGACCTGGGCTATAATCATGGCGGTTGGGGTAAACATGAGTTGAAAATATCCTAAGGGGCCACTGGTACTTAAGAATAGAAAAACCAGCAAACCAGCCAGTACCGGGGGTAACCCCATAAAGGTATAGGTGATATTAAGTAAAGCCTTACGTCCGGGAAATTCTTTTAAGGCCAGCACGGTGCCCAGGGGAATACCTATAATAGCTGCTAATAATAAAGCCGACACAGAAACCTGGATAGAGAGCAAGGTTATTTGGACAATTTCCGGGTCCATAGCAATTATTAATAAGAATCCTTCTTTTAATCCCTGCCAGATAACATCCATTTATCATTCTCCAATTTATATATTGAATAAACAGGAGATGAGGGTATAGTTCCCCATCTCCTATGTTTATAAGTACATTTATAATTTATTTGGCATCCGGTACAAACAGTTGCTGCCCATACTGGTCCACTCCATACTCGCCTATCATTTTTTGGCCTTTTTCTGAAGTCATCCAGTCGATAAAGGCATTGGCACCGTCAAAGTTGGTATTGGGATACTTATCTTTGCTAATAGCTATTACGCCATAAGGATTTAAGAGACTAGCATCGCCTTCTACCACAGGTACCAACTGGTATTTATCCTTAAGTGACAGGAAGGTAGCCCGGTCAATCAAGGTATACGCCTTCATTTCGTTGGCCATGCGGAAAGTGTCACCCATGCCTTTGCCTACAGATTTATACCAGTCGCCCTGAGGGGTAATACCTGCTTTATCCCAGACCGACTTCTCTTTTTTATGAGTTCCAGAATCATCGCCCCGAGATACAAAGGTCGCCTTGGCGTCAACTATCTTTTTCATAGCTACTACAATGTCTTTTTCATCTTTGATGCCTGCCGGATCATTTTCCGGTCCAACAATTAAGAAATCATTATACATAACATCTTTACGATTAACTCCATAGCCCGCAGCTACAAATTCATCTTCGGCCTTACGGGAATGGACCAGCAGAACGTCAACATCGCCCTTTTCACCTAAATTAATGGCTGCACCTGTACCTACCGCAATAATCTCCAAATTATAACCGGTATCTTTTTCAAATTCAGGTTTAAGTACATCCAGAAGTCCAGAGTCCTGTGTACTGGTAGTAGTAGCCAGTTTCAATTTGGGATTATCCGGTGTAGGAGTAACCTGCTCAGCAGATTTGTCAGGAGTTTTTTCAGGTTCGGTGGCCTGGTTGCCGCACCCAGCCATGACCCCAATCAAAAACATCATAACCAATAACAATGCCACTAATTTGTTCTTCCCAATCTTTGTCATACTTATCTCCTTCCCATGAACGTATTATAGTAGTACATAAATAAAAAGCGGGTTGTCCACTCATAATAGCAACCCGACAATTATTACATAAGCATCCTCTCCTTTCCATAGTGGGAGGCATAATCGTTTCCGATTATACCCTGACGGTTTATACCCCATGATTTTGTGTCAATTTTAGGCATATAAACTCGGAGATATTTATCTGCTGATAATTATAGTATATTTTTTCGAAAGCCGCAAAAATATTGTCATTATTTGTTATATGACTTTTTTATATTATAAATCCCATTATAATTCTATTTTATGATTGTAGACCAGCACCGCAGCTATAAAAACTATTACCGTACCTGCGAGCACAATTAGTGTGTTCATCCCTACTAACTGGTTTAAAGCAGCTACACTGAAATTATACTGGTTCATGTGCAGTTGGTTGTAGTTCCACAGTTGCTGCCACAACGGAGTCATTAGTTTATTCATTAACCAGAATGTAGCTATAAAAACGATTGCTGTTACCGGACCGGAAAAGCGCCTTACCAGTTTACCCAGCAGTTGGCTAAAGAAACTGATAGCGATTACATAAGCCATCCCTACTACACTCATTAGGTAAAACAAGGAACCGGAACTGACTATGGTTTGCAGGCGGGTATCTATACCTAATGCACGCGCCTGGTTCAGGGTTTCTGCCAGTCCCGGCTCAGGGAATAGCAAAAATGCCAGAATAATACCTCCCGCAGTAACCACAACGGTACCAATAAAATACTGGGTGAGCAGGGCTAGCAGTTTGGAACCCAGAATGCTCCCGCCCTTTGCTGGCAGGGATAACAATAGGTAAATAGTGTTGGAGTTCCATTCCCGCCCCAGCAGTTTGAAGGAGGATATAAAGGGTAGGAACGCCGCCAGTCCCAGAATCATCATGGAAGGCCCGATAATCATAGCCGGAAACTGCCGGGCTTTGAAATAAAAGAACAGGTCTAGTACCAGAGTTGCTATCAGTACTACTAAAATTTCCGGGCGCAGTTCCCGCATTTCTTTGCTATAGAGCTTAAAAAATTTATTCAGGCTGCTAGTCTGCATTTCTAAATGCCTCCTTCATCAGTTCTACCAGGGACATATTTCTTTCCACTCGCAAATCCTCGGCATTACCACTAATCTTAACTTTGCCCCGATCCAGGAAAATCACCTCATCTACCAGGCTTTCTACCTCGGCGATCTCATGAGTAGAAATAATTATGGTCTGCTCCCCTTCCCGGAAATCCCTAATCAGGGTGTTAATAATCTCTTCCCGGGTTAATATATCAATTCCAGATAAGGGCTCATCCATCAGCAAATAGGGCGCCCGCCGGGAAACGGTTAGAAGCAGTTTGGTTTTTGCCCGCTGGCCTTTAGAAATCTTAGAAATCTTCATGTCCTCTTGTAGATTCAGAAATTTAATTAATTCCCGGTATTTGCCCTCATCCCAGTCGGCATAAAAGGTACGGGTAAAATCGGCCGCCTGGGCGATGTTCATCCAGGGATAGAGGTGATCGATTTCGGGCAGATAAGCCATATCCTGTTTCTTATTCTGGGGGTTTTCCCCATCCACCCTGACCTCACCCCGGTCAGGACGGTTAAGTCCCATAATGAGCTTGATACTGGTCGATTTACCGGCACCATTAGGGCCAAATAAACCAATTATTTTCCCCCGTGGAAATACAAGGCTGACATCGTTTAAGGCCACAGTGCTGCCAAAGCTTTTGCTTACGTTTTTAAACTCTATCATTACTGGCGCCCTCCTTCCTTACGAGATTGTTCTTGTTCAAGTATCTTAAACATATCCTCCCGGCTGTATCCCAGGGACTCCATTTCGCTGATAAAATAGTCAACCAGGTTTACTGCCATTTCCATCTTAATTTCCTTTAGTCGGTCAGCAGAGATACTAATAAAGGTTCCCTGCCCTCTTAATGTTTCTACCATATTCATACTCTCCATTTCCCGGTAAGCCCTCTGCACAGTATTAGGATTAACTCTGACCTGTTCAGCATATTCCCGCTGCGACGGTATCTTATCTCCTTCTTTTAATTCTCCGCGGATGAGCTTTTTCTTAAAATCGTCAATTATCTGTTTATAAATGGGCTGGGAAGCGTTAAACTCCACATCCGGCCACCTCCTCTAGTGTACTAGTTACATAGTACACTATTATATTAATCCTTCCTT